>JBGVPD010000013.1:0-5556 GCA_045126815.1 Eubacteriales bacterium | reverse complement strand
CCTTAGACTTGAACCAGCGCTGCCCTTCCTGAAACATTGGTCGAAACGCGCGCTCGTTGCTTCCGCATCTCACTTCCGTTTCTCCCTGTTTCAGTTAAGCCTTGTTGAAAAACAGTCCACCGGACTATTTTTCAACTGCGTTACCCTACAACCCCAATCCGCTTAGTTTTTCTAGAGGGAATGTTTTTTGACAAAAACATTCCCTCGTATTGTTTAGCTGAATAATGCGCGGTTGGGGTGTAGGTGGGCTGCTGGTTCAGCTCAGATTACATAAATCAAAAAAAGCCGAACGGACTATTGTCCATTCGGCTTTTTTGGTCTAAGTGACTGGACTTGAACCAGCGGCCTCTACCACCCCAAGGTAGCGCTCTCCCAGCTGAGCTACACCTAGCTACAGTTCGGTATTATATCACAACTTTCTCGTTTAGTCAACCCTTTATTGAATAATTTTCTCAATTTTTCTAAAAATATTTTTACACCTCGCCCATATCCTCTTTTTTGCACTTCTTATGCCCCTATTTTCCAAAAACAGTAGACAAAATACACTATCTTAAACTATAATATTTATATAAACTCCCCCCTTTGAAAGGACTAAATATATGTCAAAACTTCAAAACCTCCTAAAATCTATCGGCGATAAAGCTGACGGAATTTTGATCACATCTGAACACAATCAATTATACCTAACAAACTTTTCATATAGCGACGGTTATGCTCTCATTACAAAAAACAGATCCTATCTCATAACCGATTTCAGATACGTCGAAGCCGCAAAAAACGAGGCTGACAAAAGCTTCGAAATTATCTCTCTATCAGGCTCAAGAAACAATACTCTTCAAACTCTCTTCAAAGAAAATAACGTTAAAAAATTAATGTTTGAAGATACCGTAGTTTCTTACAACCAATATTCATCTTTTAAAAACTCATTTCCCGATATAGAACTTATTCCTGCCGGAAATATTATCGAAAACTTGCGTGAAACAAAAACGGATATTGAAGCAGAATACGTTACCAAAGCTCAAAGAATTGCCGAAAAGTCTCTGGAAATGTTACTCAACAACTTCGACAAAAACGTAACTGAACGCGAACTTGCTTCATACCTTGAATACCTTATGAAGAAAAACGGCTCGGAAGATATCTCTTTCAAAACAATAGCCGTATCAGGAAAAGCCTCTTCTCTTCCTCACGGCGTTCCGCGTGACAAAAAACTCGAAAACGGTTTTCTCACAATAGATTTCGGCGCAGTCTACAAAGGTTATCGCTCGGATATGACTAGGACCTTTTGCATAGGCAAAGCAGACGATGAAATGAAAATGGTCTACTCTACCGTTCTTAATGCTCAAAACAGCGCTATTGATGCTATTATGAACGGAGAAAGAAACTGCAAAACTATCGACAAAATAGCCCGTGATATCATCTACAATAATGGCTACAAAAACTGTTTCGGCCACGGACTCGGTCACGGTGTCGGTATTGAGATTCACGAAAATCCCCGCCTTTCCCCCAATATTAACAGTGACTGTATGCTAAAATTCGGTAATATTGTTACAGTCGAACCCGGTATCTATATTGAAAACAAATACGGGGTTCGAATTGAAGATATGATCTACATCGGCAATTCCGCCCCAATTAACTTAACAAAAATGCCCAAAAATCTTATAGAATTGTGAAAATAAGTAAAAACCCCCTTGAAAAATATTACGTTTTGGTGTATAATAGGTTAGATAATTATTTTTTGACATAAAAAAACGGAGGACACACACAATGGTAGTAGCAGGCGATTTTAAAAACGGCATTACATTTGAAATGGATGGAAACGTTTTTCAGGTTGTTGAATTCCAGCACGTAAAACCCGGTAAAGGAGCTGCTTTCGTAAGAACAAAGCTTAAGAACGTTATCACAGGCGCTGTAATCGAAAAAACATTCAGCCCTACAGATAAATATGAAAATGCTTACGTTGAACGTAAAGATATGCAGTATCTCTACAACGACGGCGAACTTTATTACTTCATGGACCTCGAGTCTTTTGAACAGCTTCCTTTGGAAGAAAGCAAACTCGGAGACAACTTCAGATTTGTTAAAGAAGAAATGCTCTGCAAGATTATTTCTTATAAGGGTAACGTTTTCGGCGTTGAACCCCCTATGTTTGTTGAACTTGAAGTAACTGACACAGAACCCGGATTTAAGGGCGACACAGCAACAGGCGCTTCCAAACCCGCAACACTTGAAACGGGCGCACAGATCAAAGTTCCCCTCTTCATCAACATCGGCGACGTGCTCAAGATCGACACTCGTACCGGCGAATATCTTGAAAGAGCTAAACAGTAATTTAAAATTTTATAAGGAGTACCGATTATGATGATGACAATTACAGAAAAAATTGCAAACCTCAAAGGTTACCTTGAAGGCGTAAAGCTTGATGAAAGCAAACAGGAAACAAAGATCATCGAAAAGATCGTTGATATTCTCGAAGATATGGCTCTTGAAATTGAAGAAATGGAAGAATCAGTAGACACTCTCAACGACTACGCTGAAGAACTTGACGAAGATCTCGGCGACGTTGAAGACTACCTCTTTGGCGAAGACGACGAATGCGATTGTTGCGACGATGACTGTGATTGCGATTGCTGCGACGAAGGTTTTCTTGAAATTGATTGCCCCAAGTGCGGCGAAACGATCTGCATTGACGAGGACTATGATGAAGACGAAATCATCTGCCCCGCTTGCAACGAAAAAATCGAAATAGACGACTAATTTCTATATAAAAAATGACCGTGAAAATTCACGGTTATTTTTTTGTCTTTTTCTCTATATAAAACATAACTTTCTTCGTTTTGTAAATAATGTTAATATATAGTTTCTTACAAAAACGGAGAAAGATATGACGGACAACATTTTTGATAAAAGAATTAATGATTTTGAAAATGCCTTAAGGCTCAACGAAAGTTTTGACATAAAGGGGCGCGAACTCACCATATACAAAAAAAGAGCAAAACTTTACTTTATTGACGGCTGTGTGAGAAGCGATCTTCTTGAACGATTGATTGAATTTTTTATGGAAAACAGTAACACTCCACTCCCTAAAAACCAATCACCCACAGAATTTATCAATGCCAACGTTCCATACATCGAAGTTCAAACAACAAAAGATACTCAAATGCTTATTGACTCTGTTTTAAAAGGTGAAACTGTATTAATCATTGAAGGTATTGACGAAGGCATATATATAAACGCGCGTACGTTTCCTGCAAGAGAGGTAGACGAACCCGAAAATGAAAGGGTTATACGCGGTTCGCGTGACGGATTTGTGGAAATGCTTTTAAAAAACACGGCAATTATCAGACGAAGAATACGAAATCCCGAACTTACGTTTGCTCATTTTACAGTCGGGGAAAACACAAAAACTGACGTCGCTGTCGTATATATGGCAGATAAAGCCGACAAAAAATATGTAGAAAAAATAAAAAACAAGATAAAAAACATCAAAGTCTACGGTCTTTCTATGGGGCACGAGAGTCTTGCAGAATGTCTAGTTACGCAAAGATGGTACAACCCGTTTCCCAAAATCAGATACACCGAACGTCCCGATGCTGCGGCTGCCATGTTGCTTGAAGGAAGCGTTGTCATACTATGCGACAACTCGCCTGAAGCTATGATCTTGCCTACCTCAATTTTTGACTTTATGCAAGAAACGGGCGACTACTATCATCCACCTTTGGTTGGCTCATATATGAGAATTTTGCGTATATTTATTTTTGGATTGACGGTAATTCTAACTCCCCTATGGTATCTGCTTATAACCAACCCTCAATGGCTGCCGCCTCGGCTTGAATTTATAAAAGTATCGTATACCGGCGGACTTCCCATAATCATACAGCTTTTTATACTTGAACTCGCTATCGACGGGCTTAAACTTGCCTCTCTCAACACACCTAACGCCCTCAACAACTCTTTAAGCATCATCGGCGGACTTATTTTGGGAGAATATGCCGTTCAAAGCGGTTGGTTTATACCCGAAGTTATACTGTATATGGCATTCGTTGCATTGGCAAACTTTGCTCAGCCGAGCAACGAACTTGGATATGCATTTAAGTTTTTACGAGTTATAATACTAACTCTTACAGCGCTGTTTAACCTTTGGGGATTTTTAATAGGTATTCTTCTTTCGATTGCTCTCGTTGTATCAAACAAGACCGTTGACGATACAAGGTCATATCTGTACCCTCTAATACCGTTTAACGCAAAAGCATTAAAACGATTGATTCTACGTGTTAAATTAAGATAGAAACAGCCATAACTTTTCTATAAGTTATGGCTGTTTATTTTTATATCTTTAATTTTTCGGAAATTGGTAAAAACTCGTCGGGTTTAACTTTCATAACGCGTCTGTCAAAAGTTAGAAGTCCGTTCGTTTCATCTTCCACGTCGGAAAGCTGTGTGTAAACGGAAGCCGTTAGCCCATTTTTCACAAGCGGTACTACCTCATTTTCATACAGGTCACACAAAGCCTTTACAAAATCTTCTCTATTATCGTATTTACCGTATCCGTACTCTTTTTCAAGGTTAAAGCTATGTTCTTTTATTCTATACGAATAACCGCCAAATTCCGATAAAACAAGCGGTTTGTTACCTGCTTCAAGGCTTATTTTACGGAAATACACGTGTTTACTTGAAACGTCGGACTGTACGTCGGAAAACCAGCCCGATGCAGTATCGATAAATCTATCTTTATCAAGCTTTTTAAGTTTGTAGTACATCTCCGTACCGCAAAACTGTCCCCAACCTTCGTTAAATATCGTCCAGTAACATATACAAGAGAAACTTTTAAGCATTTCTACCGTTTTTTCCATAGACGCAACAAATTCCTGTCTTGTCTTCTTATCCTTATGAAAATGCGTATCTTTTATATGCCTAAAACCTATCGTCGGCAGTGCCGTATCTCTTAAAAAGCTATATTTACCGTTATTTATCATATCCTGGAAAACGACCATCCCCAGTCTGTCGCAATCGTAGTAAAACTGCATAGGCTCAATTTTTATGTGCTTTCTAAGCATATTGAAGCCGAGCGATTTCATAGCCAATATATCTTTTTCGTAAGATTTAGGAGATGGCGGAGTAAGGCCTCCGTCACTCCAATAACCTTGATCAAGAACACCGTGGAAAAAGTAAGGTTTTCCGTTTAAACACAGCCTTTCGTAACCGTCAATATTCTTTATTTCAAGAGTTCTGAAAGCAAAGTACGATTCTACTCTGTCAGTTTCGGTTTCTAAGGTATAATAGTAAAGATAGGGCGATTCGGGTGACCACTCTTTTTTGTTTTCAACTTCGAAAGTGCATATTCCATTTTGCATTCTGTATTCGAGAACATTATTATCAAAATTAAGCTTTACAGTACCCTTATCAACGTTTTCTGCCTTTATAATAACCAAACTATCCTTTGTCTCAACCGAAAGAGATTTTATATAACTTTCATTTACGCTTTCGAGCCAGACGGTCTGCCAAATTCCTGACGTTGGCGTATACCACATTCCGCCCCTTTTGCGACACTGTTTTCCG
>JBGVPD010000012.1:0-6318 GCA_045126815.1 Eubacteriales bacterium | reverse complement strand
AAGATTATTACGATAATTTAAAGATAGATTATTATGTTATAATGCCCGACCATATTCATATTTTGTTGTTTGTGAATAAAAACGGGGCGTCGAGGACGTCGCCCCCTACAAGACAACATTCTACATTATCGCGTTTTGTTTCAACTTTTAAGCGATTTTGTAACAAAGAATACGGAAAAAACATTTGGCAAGATTCTTTTTATGACCACATTATACGCAACAGAGAAGATTATAATGAACATATGAAATACGTTCACGATAATCCAATAAAATGGTATTATGAACATAAATAAAAGCTGTATGAAATATCATACAGTTTTTTGTATTTTTATTGAACGTTCTTTGCCAAGCTTTTTGAATAATAATTTAGACAGATCATAAAAAATAAAGGACTGTACAAAAATGCTTGCACAGTCCGTTTTTTAAAGTTTTTTGCCAAGCTTTCTTTCGAAAAAAAGGGTGTTTGTTTTAATTTATAAAAAATAAAGGACTATGCAATAAAGTCTGCACAGTCCGTTTTTTTAAGTTCTTTGCCAAGCTTTCTCCGAAAGAAAGCGGAGAAAAGATGGTGTACTTATTTGAATAAAAAAGGTATGGTATAAAAACTATACCATACCCAATTTAGCAAAGTTTTCTTTGCTTACTTTTTTTCGAAAAAGAAAGTAAGTTATCTTTTGCCCCAGATGCATTCTTCAGCAAACTCTTCAGCGATAACGCCTTCAGGTCTGCCTGTTTCTTTAGATTCTGTAAGGATACGTTCAACAGTGTTGTAGATGTTGTATACCTTCTTAAGAACTTCTTCTTCGTTGTAATTGCCTGCTGCTTCGCCTGCTGCGTTGATTACGCCGCCTGCGTTGATGATAAAGTCAGGAGCGTAAGCGATACCTCTTGCCTTAAGAGCTTCACCGGAAGCTGTGTCAAGGATAACGTTGTTAGCTGCACCTGCAATAGCCTTACAATTGAAGTTAGGAATAGTTGTGGGGTTAACGATAGCACCCATAGCGCAAGGAGCGAGAATGTCGCATTCCTGAGAAAGGATCTTATCTGCTGCAACGATTTCAGCGCCGAACTTGTCGCGAAGTTCTTCGAGGGGCGCCATATTGTTACGGTTAGAAACGTAGAGTTTTGCGCCTTCTTTTGCGAGGTGGTGGCAAAGGTCAAAACCAACTTTACCGATACCCTGAACAGCGATCTTTAAGCCGTTAAGGTTATCACTGCCGAAAACTACCTTTGCAGTAGCTTTGATACCCTGATAAGTACCGATAGCGGTATAGGGAGAGGGGTCGCCACTGATGTGGGGGAGACCGCAAATGTGCTTTGTCTTTCTTGCCATAATGAGAGCGTCGTCGCAGTCAGTGTTAACGTCTTCAGCTGTGATGTAGCAACCGCCGAGAGCGTTTACAGCTTCAGCAAAAGCTTCGAACATAGCTTCTGTCTTCTGTGAGGGGTCAGCAATAATAACACCCTTACCGCCGCCGAAGTCGAGACCTGCAGCAGCATTTTTGTGAGACATACCGCGTGAAAGACGAAGAACGTCAAAAAGTGCATCGTCGCTTGATGCATAGGGATAAAGACGGCAACCGCCGATGGCAGGGCCTCTTACTGTATTATGTACTGCAATAATTGCCTGAAGGCCTGCTTTTTCATTGTTTACGAACAATACTTTTTCATGTCCGCGTTCAACCATGGTTTCCATGAGTTTCAAAGAAATCACCTCTTAGAAAAATTTTAATAAACATCATATCAAAGGCATGGAAAAATCAAACCATTAAACACCGAATAAAGCCTTTAACTAATATCATTTTCTTCCATACAAAAAATATGGGAATATTTTATCACAGTTTTTTTTCAATTGCAATATTTTTTTGTATAAAAATTCAATTTTTTTTGCATTTTTTTATGAACAAAAAATGTCGGTAAAAGCATTTTGCAATACAAATAAAACATTGGACACATCAGAGTGCAAAACGCCTAAATGATGGGTCTTTTTTTATTATTTAATTTGGAGAAAGATTTCTTTCGAAGAATCAAAAGAGCTTTGGAAAGAGTATTTTGTCCTTGTCAAAATATTCGTGAAAAAGAATATGAAAACTATTGTTGCATTTTGAAAAAAATAATGTTATAATTTGCACAAATAATATAACAATAAGTTACGATGTAGCTATAGGAGGAAAAATGAAAGGTTTTGGAATGATTTCGGTAAATAATGTAGGATGGATAGAAAAGGAGCGCCCTGTATGCGGTCCTATGGATGCTATTCTTCGCCCTATTGCCGTTGCTCCCTGTTCAAGTGATACACATGCAAGTCACGGAGGATCCGGAGTTCAGGGAAATCTTATTTTAGGACACGAATCAATTGCAGAAGTAGTGGAAGTGGGCAGTATGGTAAAATACTTTAAGCCCGGCGATGTAGTTGTAGTGCCTTGCTGTACACCCGATTGGACGGAGAAGGCTATGCAGCAGCGCAATTCAAATAACGCGCACGATTCCGGTATGATGAAAAGCTTTAAGCTTCTTGGTGCTTGGGACGGGGTTTTTGCAGAGTTCTTTAAGATCAATCAGGCTGATGCAAACCTTGTATTAAAACCCGAAAACGTATCTATCGAAGCAGCTTTGATGACGGTTGATATGATGTCAACAGGTTTCTATGGAGTTGAGATGGCAGACGTACAGTTTGGTGATACGGTAGTTGTATTTGGTATAGGTCCTGTAGGTCTTATGGCTGTTGCAGGTACAGCGCTCAGAGGTGCCGGAAAGATTATTGCTATTGGAACTCGCCCGAACTGTGTTGAACTCGCAAAAGAGTACGGTGCAACTGATATAGTAAGCTATAAAGACGGAGACGTTGTTCAGCAGATACTTGCCATTAACGGCGGTCAGGTTGACAGAGTTATTATTGCAGGTGGTAACTGCGCAACGATGAATCAGGCGCTTTCAATCGTAAAGCCGAATGGTACTATTTCAAGTGTAAACTTCTATGACGTTATGGATAAATTCGAATATCCCGCATATTTGTGGGGACTCGGAATGAGTGACGTAACTATACGCGGCGGTTTCTGCCCCGGCGGAGCTCTTCGTATTGAAAAGCTTTTGAACATTATTTCGTCCGGAAGATTCAATCCTGAAAAAGTGTTGAATTACAAATATCAAGGCTTTGATAAGATAGAAGAAGCATTTAAGGTTATGGATGAAAAACCCAGAGACCTTATTAAGCCTATCGTTTATATTGATTGGAACTGAAAAATTAAAACATAAACAAAAAGGGACACATCATAATGGAAAATTCCAAAATGATGTGTCCTTAGCTTTTGTTAATTAATTAACGGTAGGGGAGGGGCTTGCTCCTCCCGCTTATTTAGAAGTTTCTTCGAAACGCAACTGCAACAGCAACAGTCATACGCAGCCTGTGGGTTGTTACCTGCGCCGATGCGCACATCACTTGACTGCATTCTTATGCCTCGAGCTCCTTTAATGCGGCTTCAAGCATTTGTTTGCTTTCAAGCACGATTCCGCCTACCTCAAGAACAACAAGTTTGTCATATCCGTAATTCTCAAGCGAACGGCAGACCTCGACCAAATCAACCAAGCCGTCCTCGCATACCAACGAATGATGCATTTTTCCGCCGGCTGAATTCTGGCTCAAATGAACATTGTAGAGGGGCAATTTGAGCTCATCAAGGTTAGGTAGGCCTATGTTGTGAGATGAATAATGCGCAAAATCTATAGTTGCACCAAAATAGGGGTTGTTTTCGGTGAGATGTGCAAAGCGATTGAGATCATCTACGGTAAAAACGAGCTCATAGGGACGGAGCTCCATATTTTCAATACCGACACGTACCTTCTTTTCTTTTGCATATTGCGCGATATCGGTAACGATAGCCATCAAAGTTTCCCAATGCTTTTTCGGGTCTTCTTCCTTGGTTGTAAGTCTTCCGGGGTGGAAGGTAACGGTGCCGAGACCGTGTCTTGCCGAAAGGTCGATCGAGTGCTTCAGATTTGCAATCGAGGATGCACGGCGGTCAAGATCAGACGATGATATGTTGTTGACTCCGTAGGGCGCGTGCAAAGAGAGTGTCAAGCCGCGTGATACTGCATAAGAAAGGATATCATCCTGCAAGCTTTCATCATCGGGGAGGTTGCTCACGGCAATTTCCATATATGAAAAACCGAGCTCCAACGCCTCATCTATCCAAGTTTTTTCTCCGTTTTTAAACTTACCGCGGTCGGTACATGCTATTTTCATTTATACTCCCCTTTTTATAACGATTTTGTTGTTATGACTTTATGCTGATAGTATCACATAGCAATCCAAAAGTCAACAGTAATTGCTCGAAAAAAACTAAAAAATACTGTGTCCTTTTCTTGATTGTGGTTAGTTTTTATGTTATAATAAAAACGAAAATAAAAATATTTTCAGAAAGCATACAAACGAATATTTTTAATCTAAAAGGGAAGTAATAAAAGCCCTTTCCTGAGGGAAGGGTGTCGCGCGAAAGCGTGACGGGATGAGAGATATGCGTTGAATATTTGAAAATAATATTTTTATAGGAGAACTATGAAACCATATAACAAATCCAATATACCTCTTACACACATTTTGCGTTGTGAGATGACAAAATGGGAGAAACACTTGTGGTATGATTTTCTCCGGAAATATCCAATAAGATTTCAAAGACAAAAACCAATAGGTGAATATATAGTTGATTATTATTGTGCAAAAGCAAATCTTGCGATAGAACTTGACGGTGAATATCACAATACCGAAGAACAGTATCGCGAAGATATACAAAGAACGTCAGAACTTAAAACTGTTGGTGTTGATGTTATAAGATTTAAAAACGAAGATTTAGATGTTGATTTTCAACAAGTTTGTAAACAAATTGATTTTGTGGTGCAAAAACGTCTGGAGAATTTGAGTAATGCCAAAAAGTAGAGCGAACGAAAACTTGGAGTGTATCTCTCATCCCGTCTTTTTGCTTTGCAAAAATCCACCCTTCCCTCAGGAAAGGGCTAATAGTTACATTGTTTTTGAAATAGAAATTTGTTAGTTTTTTGTAAAAACACCGCTGTAATTGCATATAAAAATAAAGGACACATCATAGGTTAAAACCTAAAAATGATGTGTCCTTTATTTTTTCTATTTACAAATCATTTGATTAGTGATATAATAATTATGCCAAACAAATCAAATAATCAGAAAATGGTGTAGTTTCTTTTTTTATGGAATATTATACCTTTTTTTACACATCCTAATTTATGAATTTGGTAAAATCGCAAATTCCACAAATTAGGGTGTTGAAGCTATTTCCATTCTGATTTTGATTTGTTTGGCGACAATCGGAGTTTGCGTTTTCGGTGCGTTGACTTCGGTTGGCGCACTTTTTTTATTAAATTGAAAAAGAAAGAAGGAAAAATTATGGAAGAAAAAATTATTACAAAAGGCAAGTTTACAAAAAATAACTTTATTTCATTTAGCGCTTTTGCTCTCTCGATAATATCGCTGATCATTTCGATTGTGATATTTAATCCTGCTTATTATGATGAAACTTATTATGCTTCTTGGGTTGAGGAGTGGATTTACACAGCTCTCATTATTGATTGCCCTGAAGGCGTTGGCGTGTTCTTTTATTTATTTATTTTGTTTGCAATTGTTGGAGCATTCATTTTTATTATGATGAACTCATGTGAAATCACCGTTACTGACAAAAGAGTATTCGGGAAATCCGCTTTTGGGAAAATGGTAGATCTTCCCTTGGACAAAATATCCTCTGTTGGTTCTTGCTTCCCTATGGGTATAAAGGTTGCAACATCATCGGGTGCAATAGGCTTCTGGCTTCTCTCTAATCAGAGTGAGGTTTTTTCAGAGATTTCAAAGTTGTTACAAAAGCGTCAGACACATACTGAACCTGTTTTAACAATGAACACAAGTAATGCTGATGAACTCAAAAAATACAAAGATCTTCTTGATACTGGTATTATCACCCAAGAGGAATTTGATGCAAAGAAAAAACAGTTATTAGGTTTATAATAACCAAAAGATATTGGACACATCATAGAGGAAAACCTTAAAATGATGTGTCCAACTTTTTATTAAAGTTTTTGCGGAGCTTTTTTCAAAAAGCGACAAAAAAGGATGTATGGATTCTCCATACATCCCTTAATTATGCTTATTTAGAAGCTTCTTCGATAGCAACTGCAACAGCAACAGTCATACCAACCATGGGGTTGTTACCTGCGCCGATGAGACCCATCATTTCAACGTGTGCGGGAACTGATGAAGAACCTGCAAACTGTGCGTCTGAGTGCATACGTCCCATT
>JBGVPD010000011.1:0-23791 GCA_045126815.1 Eubacteriales bacterium | reverse complement strand
CCACTATCGTTCAAAACGTTAACAAGGGTGAAAGTCTGACCACCTTAAAAAATATAATGATGTATTCCACGCTCCACGCTGAAGACAATGAAAACGACCAACTCTTTTTTGAAATATGCACCCTGCCCGAACACGGTATAGTTTCACTGACAGATGCCTCATCAGGTAAATTCACATATACCCCCGCATTAAATTACGTAGGTAAAGATAAATTTGAATACGTAGTATACGACGCATACGGTAACCGCTCGGACAAAGCTTGGGTAAAGATCAACGTTGAAAAAAACGACGACAACGCTTTCTTTACCGATATGCTCAGACATGAAGATCACAACACCGCCATCAAAGCCACAAAATATAAAATCATGTCAGGAAAAATAATCGACGGAAAAATGTGCTTTTCTCCCGACAGTACCATTACAAAAGCAGAATTTATCACTATGGCCATGAAAGCTTGTGGCATTGACTCCAAAAAAGACGTTATAAACACGGGTTTTACAGATGATAACGATATCCCTATTCCCTTGAAAAGTTACATAGCATACGCAGCAGATGCAGGTTATATCCAAGGAACAAAAACAGATGAAGGTGTATTCTTCTACCCCAATTCTCCAATAACAAGGGCAGAAGCTGCCGTGATGATAAGCGCTTTGATAAATATCGATCATAACCAAAACGATATCACCCTTAACGATATTTCAGATATTCCCTCTTGGGCCGAAAAAGACGTTTTAAACGTGGTCGGTCTTAACATTATTGACACTTTGCCCGACGGTAATTATTCCCCCAATGCAAATATTACAAACGCCGACGGCGCAAATATCTTTTGTAACCTCTATGAAATGACACAAAAATAATATTGTTTTTTAGTTTTTTTACATATTTTCCTTATTATTGAGCATACTTTAATTAACCGATTAAGTTTGAAAGGTATGATTTAATATGGGAAACAAAAAAAGCGCATATCAAAAATATGCCGATAAAACCGCAAGAAAATCACCACTCTTTATTGACTGCATAAAAGCTTTTGCTGTCGGAGGGGCAATATGCACATTCGCCGAGCTGTTATTTAATTTTTATCTAAATCTCGACATCAAAGAAGATACCGTAAAAATATTAGTTCCCGTTTCACTCATTTTTTTAACCGCTTTATTCACCGGAATCGGCATCTTTGATAAACTTGCAAAACATGCAGGTGCGGGTACGCTCGTTCCCATAACAGGCTTTGCAAATGCAGTTGTATCCCCCGCACTCGATACAAAAGCCGAGGGATATATCTTAGGTGTAGGTGCTAAAATATTCACTATAGCCGGTCCCGTTATACTTTACGGCACGGTCGCAAGTGTTATTTATGGGATTGCTTATTGGATTACAACGTTGTTTTAATCGTAGAGGTCAATTGGGGGACTTAGACAAGAAAAGGACTCGCCTTCCGGCGAGTCCTTTTACTATCAGTTAGTTTGTTTTCTTTTTTCCAAAATATAATACAATAATACCTATCAACGAAAGAAACATCAAAACTGTTAAGCATAACGGCGAATAAGCATATCCAGTTTGCGGTGTAGATGCAGTTTCTATAAAACTAACACACAGCTTTGCTTCACCTGTGATCGTAGGTAAAGTGAGTTTACCATTCTTTACTTCTTTCGTATAATCATAGCTGTTATAAACGACAGATTTGATATCATTTCCCACATCGGGGATTATCTGTAATTCAACTATTGAATTGCGAGGAATATCAACAGTTTCAGATTTGGTATATGTAACACCACTGACCGTTACTGTTCCGTTTCCTGATAGTTCCAAAAATAGCGTTAAAACCTCAGGAACGGTTGTTGTCAGAGTTGTACTGTTTGTGGCTGCCGTCACAGGTAAACATATCACCAAGGTCAACGCAGCCATAAACACATATAATAATGCTTTGGAAAAAGTCTTTGACCTTGCATTCATTGTTTCTTCGGTATTACTCTGCTACCACTTCTGTGGTAAAGGTGATTGTTGCAGTATAATCTCCAGCAAGCGCCTTGCCCCAATCTGAACTATCAACACACACGTTCAATTCTGTCATATCAAACCATTCATCATGGCCATTTTGGTAAAAAGATGCATTTTCATCTACACTTCCAGTATAATCACCATAGAAAGTCAACGTATCATTAGAGTTTAGATTCACAGACCAATTTCTATTTGTTGTTTTGGCTACAAGGCGGAGAGGAATTTTGGTGGAAACCCCCGGACATTCAAAAGCTCCATAGGTCATAGTCACTTGCAAGTTTTTTCCGTCCGCAAATCCAGTAGAATTGCTAACAGTAACATGCCCTATGTTAGTAGTAGTAGCGCCAAAAGGTATTTCTTGATCAGCAGGAATGTTTAGTGTGTAAGATGCAGAGGGGACAGTAGTGGTAAGTGTGGTTGTGGTTGCGGCAGATGCGACGATTGCCACAGAAGCAAGCAGTGCAACTGCCAAGAGAATTGCAAATAGTTTTTTCATTTTGAGTTACTCCTTTGTTTATATTATTTAACCCGTAGGGTTACTTTTGTTTCTGCGCCATTGAGAGGCGTAAGATCTTCATCCATACGATAACATGCATATCGCAGGATAGCTTTGGGATAGGTTCCTTTAGGTATGCTCTCTACCAAAACCATAGGCTTTGATGTTGTTCCTGGTTTGATCAATTCAGATTGCCATAATAGTGTGCCATCCTTCAAATATAGGGATATTTGAAAATAGCACATATTTTGCTTTGGGTTCGATAAGCATAATGTTTGCTGTTTGTTCCCCGCCGTCAATTCCAACATTTCATACCCTGGTATGGCTATGGAATCTGTTTTTTTTTCAATATTTGGTGCTGCGACATCAAATGTGGGGGAATGTTGTTCTCCCTTTAAATGAAGATAAACTGCAATAGCTAAAAACACAGCTAAACAGCACGATATTATAAGTGCATTTTTTCGACTAATTTTGAAGAAATTCAAACGATTCATAATACCCCCTTTAGTGGTCAAGGATTGCTTTAAATGAGTCAAAAAGAGCAAATGCTTCATTGTCAGGCATATCGTGCTTGCGCTTACTATCGTATTCTGTACAATCGGTGAAGAAGTTTGAATACTGGGGCAGCTTTTCCAAGGAAATCCGTAGCACATCTAACATAGCTTCTACAAATAAGCCTATTTTATATAGTTGTGGATATTCCAACCTGTCGTCATTTTTGACCATTCCTTTGATTGATATACAAAGTATAGCACAAAACATCAACCGTGTCAAGATGTAAAATATACAGTATTGGTTTATGTTATTTTTTGCTACTATCAGTAATACTATATGTGGAGGTGCTAATAAATGTATACACGAATCAGAAAAGCAAGAGAGGATCAAGGTTACACAAGAGAAAAGTTTGCAGAGAAATTAGATGTTAGTGTTTCCTATATGGCTGAATTAGAGCGAGGCCGAACCGGAATCTCCGTGAAAATGCTTATCAAGGTATGCAAATTGCTCGGGTTATCTGCTGATTATGTGCTTTTTGGTGACGAAAGAGCAGAAGATACAAAACGACTTGATACAATACGCAGAATCGATGAAAAATACCTTCCGGTTTTAGATGCGGTCACAATTGAACTTTTAGAGTTAAGCCAAAAGGAAAAGTAATATATATCTGCAAAAACTGATTGGCTACACTCCTACAGGAATTGTAGCCAATATTATTTATAAAAAAGTTTATAATTGGCATCGATTACTGTGTCCTATATTGACAGCAGCCGAGGGATATATCTTAGGTGTAGGTGCTAAAATATTCACTATAGCCGGTCCCGTTATACTTTACGGCACGGTCGCAAGTGTTATTTATGGCGTTATTTATTGGATCACAATTAATATATAGTCGCAAATTAATATTTTTCAAAAAACACATCCATCTAATAATTGGTGGATGTGTTTTTTATATTATGACATATTTCTGCATAAAAGTTATTTTACCCCGATTTTACATTGATTTGGTTACGGATTTTACAACACAGCTGTAAAATTCAAGAGAACTATGAAAAAAGAAAAAAACAAAAGGAGAATTAATAAGATGAAAAAAATTGAAGCAGTTATTTTTGATTGGGCGGGCACAACCGTTGACTATGGGTCTTTTGCACCCGTACAAGCATTTATTTCGGCATTTGAAAAATTTGGAATTACCCCCACAAACGAAGAGGTTAGAAAACCTATGGGAATTGCAAAACTTGACCATATTAGAGAAATGCTTAACATGGATAGAATTTCAAACGAATGGAAAAACATACACGGCAGAAACTTTACAGAAGATGACGTAAAGAAAATCTACGAACTTTCC
Source organism: Eubacteriales bacterium (assembly GCA_045126815.1). GTDB lineage: Bacteria > Bacillota > Clostridia > Oscillospirales > CAG-272 > RGIG1995. The sequence continues at coordinate 19,457 of JBGVPD010000011.1, read as the reverse complement.
GAAACATTAATTTTGGATGTTCTTAAAGACTTTTCTACTCCGAAACCTTATGTTCTTGAAACAATAAAGGCGCTTAGAGAAAAAGGAATAAAAATTGGTTCGACAACCGGATATAATGATGAAATGATGGAAATTGTAAAAAAGTCGGCAGCAGAACAAGGATATGTTCCCGATACATGTTTTACACCTGACAGCACAAATAAAATAGGTAGACCATACCCTTACCTTATATACATGAATATGATGGCGCTTAAAATAAAATCCGTTAATAGCGTTATTAAGGTTGGAGATACTGTCGCGGACATAACAGAAGGCAAAAATGCAGGAGTTACAACAATCGGTGTAATCGAAGGCAGTTCTGTTTTGGGATATTCAAAAACAGAATACGATGCTCTCTCAGATGAAGAAAAGGTCATAGCTAAATCCAAAGCAACAGAAATTTATAAATCAAGCGGCGCTGATTACGTCATTAACAACATGAGTGAATTGATCCAATTAATTGAGAAAATTGAGAAATAAAAAGGAGATAATATGAACCAAGAAATTATAACAACTCAAACACCTCTTGAAGTAATCAAAAAAATATCTGATTTACATAACATAAAGCGCTTTATGCTTATATGTGATTCCGCCTTTAAATATCTATCTACTTATAACGAATATAGTATGGTCGATAATGTTGCAGTAAAATTTAGCGACTTTTCACCTAACCCTCTCTATGATGAAATATGCGCAGGTGTTGAATTGTTTAAAAAAGAAAATTGCGATGCAATTTTAGTAATTGGTGGAGGTAGTGCCATTGATACAGCCAAATGCATTAAAGCATTTTCTCAGATGCCTGATGACGAAATTTATTTAAATCAACCTTTTATTAAAGATAATAAAATCCCATTAATCGCAGTACCTTCAACCGCCGGAACAGGAAGTGAATCTACTCGTTATGCTGTGTGTTATTATCAAGGTGAAAAACAATCTGTGACTGACAACTCATTGATACCTAACTATGCTTTACTGGATGCAAGAAACCTTAATTCACTTCCGTTGTACCAGAAAAAGTGCACCATGCTGGATGCGCTATGTCAAAGTATAGAATCATGGTGGTCTGTTAACAGTACAGATAAAAGCAAAGAAATATCCCGTAAGGCTGTAATTTCTATCATCTCCAACATGCACGATTATTTAAACGGAAATAGCAAGGCTTTGGAAAAAATGATGCTCGCTTCTAATTTGGCGGGCCAAGCTATAAACATCACTCAAACCACAGCTGCGCATGCAATGAGTTATAAATTAACAAGTATATATAAAATCCCCCATGGAAGAGCAGCCTTTGTATGTCTCCCGTTTGTATGGGAGCATATGATCAGCACCTCTAAAGATAACTTGGAGTTACAAACTATATTTAATGGTATAGCAAAATCTTTAGAGTGTAAGACACCTCTTGAGGCAGTTGATTTTTTAAAGAACCTAAACAAAGAATTGTTCAAAAACGAAACAATTGAAGTATCACTTGAAGATGTCCCCCTGCTTTCAAATTCCGTAAACCCAACCAGATTAAAAAACAATCCTATTGAATTAAGCAAAGAAACTCTCACAAACCTTTATACTGATATTTTAAAAAACGCACTATCTAATTAATCTAAAAAACACTGTCAGTATAATAACTGTTACCTCCGTATAATATTCACGTTGCAATTATGCAAAAAATATGCTATAAATATAATAGTTAAACAGTTCCCTCCCCCAAAACGCATATAAGCACACTTTACAGTGTTTTTTGATACTATAAAAATTTGATTTAAGTAATTTGAAGGAGAATAAAGCATGATTTGGTGTGTTGATGATGACAGTACCATTCGTGAAATTGAAGTATATACGTTGGAACAAACGGGTTTTAAAGCGCGAGGTTTTGCTGACGGTGTTTCTATGCTTGAAGCACTTAAAACTGAAATTCCTGAACTTATTATCCTTGATATCATGATGCCTGTGATGGACGGACTTGAAGTGCTAAACGAACTCCGTTCAAACCCAATATACAAAAACATTCCTGTAATTATGGCAACAGCCAAAGGTACTGAAATGGATAAAATAGGCGGTCTAAATTCGGGCGCTGATGACTATCTCGTAAAACCTTTTGGCGTAATGGAGATGGTTGCTCGTGTAAAGGCAGTGCTTCGCCGTACAGTAAAAGAAGCTCCTACGGACACTATTACCGTCGGTGGTATTATTTTGAGAAAAAAAGAGCATAAAGTGATTGCAGACGGTGAGAAGGCAGAACTGACTCACAAGGAATTTGAAATACTCAAACTTTTTATGCAGAATCCGAACATAGTATTTTCAAGAGATAAATTGATGAGTGAGATTTGGGGAATAGATTATATCGGTGAAACGCGTACCGTCGATATGCACATAAAAACCCTCCGTCAAAAACTTGGAACTGCAGGCGGTCAGATCAAAACTGTCATCGGCGTTGGATACAGATTGGAGAATGAAGTATGACAAAAAAGATATTTCACTCTATTTTCACCGTAGCTTTAGTGGTACTTTTCGCCAGTATCGCTATTGCCACCACATTTTTGTATGATTATTTTAACACCTCTCAAGTAAGTCAGCTAAAAGCAGAGCTTTCTCTTGTGGCTGACACAGTTAACAAAATTGGTGTTGAATACTTTGAAAATTTCGACTCTACCGTGTTTCGTTTTACCGTAGTTGATGCTGATGGTACCGTTCTTTACGATACTCAAGCGAATGCAAATGAGATGGAAAACCACGCGGAACGCGAAGAAATATCAGAAGCTTTAAAAGTTGGCATAGGAAGTAGTGCAAGAAATTCTTCAACACTTACCAAAAAGACATTTTATGAGTCAGTTTTACTTGAAAATGGTGATGTTCTTCGTATCTCGGTAAGTCAGCTTACTGTTGGAGCGCTTATCCTTGAAATGCTGCCTGCCATCGTTGTAATAATCTTGATTGCAGCGGTTGTTGCCAGTATTCTTTCTCACGCTATGGCAAAAAAAATCACCAAACCTTTAACCCAGCTTGACCTAGAACACCCTTCCGATAACATAACTTATGAAGAATTAACCCCCATTCTTACCAAAGTTCACAAACAACATAAACAAATCAAATCACAGACGGAAACCTTGCACCGTAAATCAGATGAATTTGAGCAAATTATTTCTTCTATGAATGAAGGTCTTGTGTTACTTGATGAACAAGGCATGATATTAAGTATGAATATATCGGCAAAGAAAATTTTTGATGTAAAAAAAGATATTGATGGTAGCGATTTTCTCCTTGTAGATAGCACAAGTAAAATGAGCAAAGCTATCAGAAATGCTTTAAGTGGTAATCACAGTGAATATACCGAAGAAAGAAATGGAAATGAGTATCAATTCACCATCAACTCTATTGAATCAAACGGAAAAATTCTTGGTGCAGTTATCCTTGTCTTTGATATTACAGAGCGTGTCTTTGCGGAGCGTAACCGCCAGGAGTTCACTGCAAACGTTACCCACGAACTGAAAACACCGCTTCAATCCATCATCGGAAGTACAGAACTTCTTGAAAATGGACTTGTTAAGCCGGAGGATACCGCAAGATTTGTTGGTAATATTCGTAAGGAAGCAACAAGACTTGTTTCCCTTATCAATGATATTATTCGCCTTTCTCAGCTTGATGAGAACCAGGAACCTGTAACTGAAACAGTAGTACTGACAGATGTCGCAAAAGAGGTCGTTGATGTTCTGTCAGTATCGGCAGCAAAGAAAAACATTCAACTCTCTATCGAAGGTGATCCTTGTACAATCTACGGTGTGCGCCGATATATTTACGAAATTATTTATAATCTGTGCGATAACGCTATTCGCTACAATGTAGACGGCGGCAAGGTCGAAATTAAAATCGGCAATAAAAACGGTCATACATTTGTAATCGTAAAGGACACAGGCATCGGAATTGCTCCCGAACATCAAAGCCGTATCTTTGAGCGTTTTTATCGAGTAGATAAGAGCCATTCAAAAGAAACCGGCGGCACAGGGCTTGGACTTTCTATCGTAAAACATGCCGTACAGTATCACAGTGGCAAGGTAACACTTGATAGCGAAGTCGGAAAAGGTACAGCAATAACAATTACTTTTTAAAAATTGAACTCCATTTCACTATTTGTGTGCTATGGAGTTTCATAATTCTTGATGAAAATTTTAATTTTAATAAATTACTGTGTCCTATATTGACAGCAGCAGAGGGATATATCTTAGGTGTAGGTGCTAAAATATTCACTATAGCCGGCCTCGTTATACTTTACGGTACGGTGGCTTCGGTTATTTATGGCGTTATTTATTGGATAACGACTGTAATTTAATGCTAATAGAGGAGGCGTATTGTCTCCTCTATTTTTTGCGCTTGCAAACTAAATAATTATGTGATATAATTAATCGATTATATAAATCTGATAATCAAAGGGTATAGCTTTGGTTACATCATTATAAAGGAGATAAATACGATGGCGTTAATCAAATGCAGTGAATGCGGAAAGGAAATATCAGATAAGGCTACTGCTTGTGTACATTGTGGATGCCCTGTTACTAAACCTAACTCGGAACAAAAACAGATAGACTTTAATGAGATATTTGGAGATAAGTTTGGCGGTTTTGATGGTGCAAAAACACGAGTGGTCAAAACTTCAAATGAACAGAAGAACACCAACGATATCAATGCGACAGCCAAAACGAGTGGAAATGACAGCTTAACAACAACAATTATTTCATTGATTTTAGGTGTTGTTTGTTTGATTGTTAAATCGGATCTAAATTTACTACTATTTGGAATGATTCCCGTTTCTCTAAAAACTGTAGGTGCAATATTTTTGGTCGTTGGAATTATATCAGGCATTGTTGTATTGGCTAAGAAAAAGAAGTAAAGGAGATACATAGATATGGACAGCAAGAATAAAATTATGGGTTTTATTAAACCCAATTCCACATTGGCTATTGTGATGATGATTCCTCCACTCACGTTGTTTGGTATTATCATTCTTTTGACGACTACTCTTCCTGCGAAGATGCGAGCAAAAAAGAGTATTGAAAAACTTGAAAACAGCGGAAAATTAGATATGGCAGCAGCCGAACTATTTTCTCCAAACGCAAAAAGATTTGTTAATGGTAGAATTATTTTAACGGATAATTTTGTTTTTTGTAAATTCATAGGTTATGTCTTTGAATATAATGAAATCTTGTGGGCATACAAAGGACGCAAAAAAGGTTCTGATATGCTATTTATCGCAACAAAGGATATAAGCCCGGTACAAGCAGCATCAATTGATTTTGACCGAATGAATGAAGTAAAGAATGCATTAATTGAAATTTATAATCACAATAACAAATGCCTTATTGGATATACTGACGAAAATATTGCAAAGTATAATACATTAACTAAATAATTAAGCACCCTACAGGATTTAAATTCTTGCAGGGTGTTGTTGCAAATATATACTAATACTTACAATTACTGTGGTCTATATGAAACGCCACCTTGATAGAAAAATTTAGCCCTAAAGGAACACGAATGTATGTGGCCCAAGTTGACACAAGCAGAATGATATATCTTAGGTGTAGGTGCTAAAATATTCACTATAGCCGGTCCCGTTATACTTTACGGCACGGTCGCAAGTGTGGTTTATGGCGTTATTTATTGGGTAATCCTTCAGCTATAATTTTACAAAATACCACAATATTATAATATTGTTTGACATTTCCTCAAAAAAGTTTTATACTGTACATATATGTATATTATTTTTTTAGAGGAGATGTTTTTTTGAAAAAGATTATTTCAATCGTATTCTGCATAACAATTGCTCTGTCTTGTATAATCAATGTTAACGCAGAACAAACCCAAAACACTATTTCTGCAGACAACGCCCCTGTCAGCATTGACTCACTTCTGCAGTATATCGAACAGAACACAACGGAGGTCGTTAACCCCGACGGTACTGTAACTGTTACTTTGAATCCTATTATAGACAATCCTATTACAGACACCACAATTACAACACCAATATTTAACGTTTCTTCTCAGTCAAATGTTGTAAATTACAATGACGAAACAGATCCTCCTGTTTTTTTATCAAAAGCTCCTGACTATTCTTACACGACAGGACAAACGCATACGCCTATTTCATTTGACGAAAAATACCTCTATTCTCTTTTGAGCGAAAAATGGAAAGGATATTACAGAAAGCTTGATCAAGCTGTACGTAATCTTGATAAAACGGTTCTCTTCCCGGAAAACCGTACCACAATGCAAGATTCCAAACTTTACTTTATATATATGTTTGATAACCCCGAGTTGTTTTATCTTGGTGCTCAATACACCTACGTGTATACCGACACAACTTTTGAAATTTATCTTCCTTATGCTGTAAGCTCTACTGAATATTGCGGTTATCACAACCCAATAACCGATGATTTAAGAAATAAAATTGTTCAAAAAAAGAATAAGTTTGACAACGCTGTAAAAAACTTTATTTCTACGATCCCATCTAATGCCCCTGATTACGTAAAAGAATATTTGATTTACTCAAAAATTCTTATTAATTCCTATTATAATCAAATCGCGGTAGACTTAGATTTATGGGATAAAAAAGCCGAAGATAACTGGACAGCATACGGAATTATGTGCAACGGCAAGGGTGTTTGTGAGTCCTATGCCGAAGCATTTCAGACTCTTTGTAACGCCGTTGGCATCCAATGCACCGGTGTTAGTGGGTATGGAAACGGTGGCAGACACAAGTGGAATGCCGTTAAAATCAGAGGAAATTGGTATCAGTGCGACATAACGTGGGATGACCCGCTAAACGGCAAGGAAGGTATTGCTCTTCACAATTATTTTAACCTCACCGACGCAGAGATGCAAAGTAAAAAACACGACTGGTCTGAATGCGAATACACAGTTCCACAATGTACCGCAACAAGTTTTGGCCGTGAAAGAATACTCGCATATTTAGGTGACAACAGAGACGGAAACGTTCATTTTTATAAAACCCCGTGCGACACGACGTGCGAAAACTGCTCTGCAACCAGAACCGTTTCAAATCACGTCTCTAACGGAAGCTGCCCTAATTGCGCCAGATACTATTTAAACGGTTGGTACAACGATAATGGTAAACTTTGTTTCTACGAAATAGGGTTTAAAACCTACAACGCTTGGAGATACAAGGACGGCGAGTTAGTTTACCTCAATTCAGACGGAGTCCTTGCTACAAACTCTTGGGTATACGGTTCTGACGGAAAAACCAAATATTTTGTCGATGATCAAGGATACATAGTAAGAGACCGTTGGGCAACCGCGAATAAGACTTACCGAATTTATTTTGACTCAAACGGACAAATGGTCGTTAACAAATGGAAATCAATTGATAATTCTTGGTACTTCTTTGATACTAACGGATATATGCTGAAAAATGCTTGGAAACTAGATTCGGTAGGTTGGTGTTACGTAGGAAATGACGGTAAAATGGTAACCAACAACTTTGCAAAAGATGCAAAAGGTTGGTGCTATATGGCAGGCAGCGGTTACTTCCTTGAAGAAACCTGTTGGATCAAAATGGACAACGAGTGGTTCTTTATCGAAAACGGGTACAGAGCTGAAAACAAATGGGTAATATACCAAAACAAGTGGTACTACTTTAATGCTGACGGCAAAATGTTAACTGACTCTTGGAAATTAAACGGTGACGATTGGTATTTCTTAGGAAGTGACGGCAAAATGGTAACTAATTGCTGGAAACCGGATAAATCGGGATGGTGTTACCTTGGTTCAGACGGCAAAATGGTAAAAAATAATTTCGTAAAAGACTCTAACGGTTGGGCATATATAGGCAATAACGGTTACTTTGTTACAATAACTAATTGGATTAAATTAAACAACGATTCCTACTATCTCCAAAACGGATACAGATATGATAATAAGTGGCTGAAATACAACAACAATTGGTATTTCTTCAACTCTGACGGTAAAATGGCAACTAATTCTTGGAAATTAGATTCTATCGGATGGTGCTACGTAGGAAATGACGGTAAAATGGTAACCAACAACTTTGCTAAGGATACTAAAGGTTGGTGCTATATCGGATTTAACGGATACCACGATAAATCATCCGGTTGGAAACAAATCAACGGATATTGGTACTTCCTTGACGCAGGTTACAGAATCGAAAACATGTGGTTAAAGGATACACAAAACTGGTGTTACTTAGGAAGTGACGGTAAAATGGTTACTGTCGGTTTTGCCAAAGATTCTAAGGGTTGGTGCTACATGAGTAGTAGTGGTTACTTTGTTGCTTTGAATGGTTGGCAAAAGATCAACGGAGATTGGTATTACCTTAACAACGGTTACAGAGTCGAAAACTCTTGGATAAAAGATTCTAAAGGCTGGTGTTACGTAGGTAGTGACGGCAAAATGTTGACAAACACTTTTGTACAGGATGCAAAAGGCAAATGCTGGCTTAATTCTAACGGTTACTGGAACGAACAATACATCTAAATAATTCAAGGCGGTGTTTTACCGCCTTGTTTTTTTGCGCAGTTAATTAAACATATTATTTACATACGTTTAAAGCAAATTGCTTATGTAAGGTAATCTTAAACAATATCTTATTAAGTTTAGACTTTATTTTGTTAAAAAGGACGGCATATTTGTATTGACTTTACTGTAATTATTTGTTAAAATGTTTATAACCATAAAAATATAATCAAATGGAAGGAATTTTATCATGGATAAGAAGATTCTTAATGTGGGAGTTATCTCCTGCAGTGGTATGGCTGAAGGTCACATGAAGGGTGTTATCGCTCACCCCCAAGCTAAGCTCGTTGCTGTTTGTGACATTGACCTTGAAAAAGCTAAAACTGTTGCTGAAAGAAGAGGCGTTGACCGTGTTTATCAGGATTATAAAGAACTCCTCGCTCAGCCCGATATTGACGCTGTTATTATCGTTACTCCCGACCATCTCCACAGAGAAATGGCAATTGATGCGCTCGAAGCAGGCAAACACGTTCTTTGCGAAAAACCCCTCGCTCTTAACAGAGACGATTTGAACGCTATCGCAGCTGCTGTTAAAAAATCAGATAAAAAGTTTATGGTAGGTCAGATCTGCCGTTACACTCCCGCTTTCAAAGCTACAAAAGAAATCATTGACAGAGGCGAGATCGGTGACGTTGTATTCGTTGAAACCGAATACGCTCACAACTACGAAAAGATCCTCAAAGCTTGCGAAGACTGGAAGAGCGATCCTGCAAGATGGAGATCTAACCCCGAAAGAAACGGTGTCGTTGGCGGCGGTTGCCACGCTGTTGACCTTCTCCGTTGGCTTGTTGGCGCTGATCCCGAAGAAGTTAGAGCTTATTCTACCAAAAAGATTTTCACAGACCTTCCTTATGACGATACACACATAGCTCTTATGAAATTCCCCAACAACGTTATGGCAAAAGTTTTCGTTTCTGTAAGCTGTAAGCGTAACTACACTATGCGTACTGCTGTTTACGGAACAAAAGGTACTATCGTTTGCGATAACAAAAACTCCACTATGGAAATTTACAGATCCGAAATCGCAGGTGCTACCGAAGGTTCGCTTATCCCCAATAAGCCTAACTCCGAAGTTGCCGTTAGATTCCCCATCACTATCGCTAACCATAATGCCGCTGCTGAATTCGAAGAATTCGCAAGTATTATTCTTGAAGATAAAGAAGTTACCACAACTGTTTTCGAGGGTGCTAAGTCGGTTGCCGCTTGTTTCGCTATCTGCGAAGCTGCTGAAAAAGGTCAGCCCGTTGTTCCCGACTACAATTTCTGATTGATGTGTCTGAAAGGAATTAATTATTATGGAAAATAAAATTTTGAAAGTCGGTGTCATCTCCTGCAGTGGCATGGCTACCGGTCATATGAAGGGTGTTATTAACCACGCTCAAGCTGAACTCGTTGCTATTTGTGACGTTGACGTTGAAAAAATGAATAAAGTCGGCGATACTTTCGGTATCAAGAGAAGATATAAGGACTACAAAGAGCTTATCGCTCAGCCCGATATCGACGCTGTTATTATCGTTACTCCCGACGCTCTCCATAAAGAAATGGCTGTTGCCGCTCTTCAGGCAGGTAAACACGTTCTTTGCGAAAAACCCCTTGCTCTTACAAGAGAAGATTGCCTCGAAATTGCCGAAGCTGTTAAAAAGTCTGACAAAAAGTTTATGGTTGGTCAGATCTGCCGTTACACTCCCGCTTTCAAGGCTGCTAAAGAAATTATCGACAGAGGCGAAATCGGTGAACTTATGTTCGTTGAGTCTGAATATGCTCACGACTATGAAAAGATACTTAAACCCGGTAACTGGAGATGGGATCCTCTCAGAAACGGTGTAGTTGGCGGCGGTTGCCACGCTGTTGACCTTCTCCGTTGGGTTGCAGGTGACCCCGAAGAAGTTCAGGCTTACTCCAACCACAAGATCTTCGATCCTGCTCTTCCCTATGACGATACAACTATTGCTATTATGAAATTCCCCAACAACGTTATCGGTAAAGTTTTCGTTTCCGTTGCTTGTAAGAGAGAATACACCATGCGTTCACTCTTCTACGGAACAAAGGGTACTATTATCTGCGATAACAAGTCAAATAAATTCCAGTTGTTCAGAACTTCTATCAACGGTCACGACGAACCTGCTGTTCATCCTACACAGCTTAACTCCGAAATCCCCGTTGAGATCCCCGTTGCTATCAACAATCACAACGCGGCTGCTGAATTCGATGAATTCGCTAACATCATTCTTAATGATAAGGAAGTTACAACAACAGTTTACGAAGGCGCAAAAACAGTTGCAGCTTGCTTCGCTATCGTTGAAGCTGCTGAAACAGGCAAAGTTGTTGCTCCCGACTACAATTTCTAATTGAAATTTATTCAAAACACACTCTCTTTTGAGGGTGTGTTTTTTTAATACAATAAGATAGTTGTCCGGAAAACACTACCAACACGTTTATTGACATTATAATAAACAAAAACTTGACGTTATTACTTATTTTTTTGCACAAGTATACAAACTTTTGCTCTTACTCAATTTTTTTAGCATTTTCTATTGACTTATCTATAAAAATCTTGTATATATTATAATAGATATTTATGATAAAGAAAAAAGAAAGAAAGGAATAAGAGTTTCATGGATTTATTTAATTTACTTACCATGATAGGCGGTCTCTGCCTATTCCTGTTCGGCATGAACGTCATGGGACAGGCTCTTGAAAGAAGCGCAGGAAATAGTCTGCGTACAGTATTAGGAAAATTAACAACAAGCAAAACAGCAGGATTTTTGACAGGTCTCGGTGTAACAGCCGTTATTCAGAGTTCATCAGCCACAACCGTTATGGTCGTCGGTTTCGTTAACTCGGGACTTTTGGCTCTTAAACAAGCTATAAACGTCATTATGGGCGCTAACGTAGGTACAACAGTTACCGCGTGGATTTTGAGCTTGGGCGGTATCGACAGCGGAAACGTATTCGTTAAGTTACTCAAACCCACAAGCTTTACCCCCATACTTGCATTAGTGGGCATTATCCTCTATATGTTCACCAAAAACAGCAAAAAGAACGATATAGGACTTATCTTCCTCGGTTTCGCTACACTCATGTTCGGTATGGACACTATGTCTGGCGCTGTCGAAGGACTAAAAAACATCCCCTGGTTCCAGGAAATGTTTATAATGTTTACAAACCCCATATTAGGCGTATTGGCAGGTGCAATCCTTACAGCAGTAATTCAATCGTCATCTGCATCGGTCGGTATTCTTCAGGCACTTTCTGCAACAGGTAAGATTTCTTACGGTGCTGCTATCCCGATTATAATGGGACAGAACATCGGTACTTGTATTACTGCTATGCTTTCATCTATCGGCGCTAACAAAAACGGTAAAAGAACGGCTATCGTTCACCTTGCATTTAACGTTATCGGTACAATTATTTGGTTGACGGTTTTCTGGGTCATCAAACTTACACTCTCACCTATAATACTCGGTGAATCAGCAACGTTTATGGGAATTGCAATTTGTCACTCACTCTTTAATATTTTGTGTACAATCGTTCTCTTACCCATGACTTCCCTTCTTGAAAAACTTGCAACCATTATCGTTCCCGACTCAAAAACTCCCGAAACAACAGAAATGCTCGACGAACGTCTTTTGGCAACACCTGCCGTTGCTCTTGAAAGATGCCACTCCGTTACAAACGATATGGCTAAATGTGCAATCGGCTCACTTATAAAATCACTTGACATCTACAACAACTATACTGACGAACTCGCTGAACAGATTAAAGAGGAAGAAGAACTTTCCGACAAATATGAAGACGCATTGGGTTCATACCTTGTAAAATTGTCATCAAGAAAAATAAGCGCCGAAGACAGCGCGGAAGCCGCTATGCTTCTCAAAATAATAGGTGACTTTGAACGTATTTCCGACCACTCAACAAATATTCTTGAATCAATTGAAGAAATGCGCGAAAAGAACGTTGTTTTCTCTGAACAAGCACAAAAAGAAATTAACACTATGATGGAAGCTGTAAGAGAGATACTTAACCTTTCTCTTAAAGCCTACACAGAAAACGATTTGACAGCCTTGGACGCAATTTCTCCTCTTGAGGATATAATTGACGACCTTAAAGAGAAACTTCGTACAAGACACATTATGCGTCTTCAGCAAGGCAACTGCTCTATTGAAGCCGGTTTCGTATGGTCTGACCTCTTGACAGACTTTGAAAGAACGTCCGACCACTGTTCAAATATCGCAGGTTGTATTCTTGACTTCAAGAACCACGATATGAATATTCACGAACACATAAGAGCTTTGAAAGCTAACGAAACAAATTATAAAGAAAAACTTAAATTCTACAACGAAAAATACGCTGTATAAAATTATTCCCCGTCAAAGTGACGGGGAATTTTTGTTGAATAAGAAACGGACGACCAATGGTCGCCCCTACCGCTTATGAATTTAAATATCTTTTAAGATTTTCAGTAAATCTAATTCGTTTATTCATGCGGGATGTCGTGGGCGCCATCCCCTACCAAGTTGAAATTTAAAGACGTTTTAATTCAATATTATTAGTGAAAATTGTGTATTATACGGACAGTCGAGATCGGGGTTCTCGTGGACGCCTATCCCTACAAGGTTAAAACTTATTATAATCATAGGGGACGGCGCCGCGACGTCCCGCATAACATAAAAAAGGACGATTTTTTCAATCGCCCTTTTGTTTTTTTATTTTACGTAATTACCGTCCCAGTATCCGTCTGCATCAAGATAGCACTTACCCTTAGTATCGTATACATAAGTATTTGTCAACATCTTACCGTCAGTACCCAAATAGCACCAGCCGAAATTGTCTTTCATCCACGTTTTTTCAATTCTGTAACCATTATTGAGATAGTACCAACCGTCGTTAACGTATTTCCAACCTGTTATTGATATGAAATATCCGTCAGAGGTGATATAACACCAACCACTTGAATCTTTTGCAAAGGTATTGGCTACTCTTTTGCCGTCAGCACCTACATAACTCCAGCCTTTTGCACCCAATTCCCAACTATTCTCTGCTCTGTAACCTTTTTCAAGATAGTACCATGAGCCGTTGTGCTGTTTCCAACCGGTCGTCGTTACGTAGTAGCCGTCAGCACCAATATAGCACCAACCTTTTGTGTCTTTTGCAAAATCGTTCGTTACCATTCTGCCGTCACTTCCAACGTAACACCAGCCTTTACTGTCGGCTTTCCAAGTGTTTTCTACTCTGTAACCCTTGTTGAGATAGTACCAACCCCCGTTGTGCTGTTTCCAACCTGTTGTTGTTAAACAGTAACCGTCAGCACCTACATAGCACCAACCAATACTGTCTTTTACGAAAGTGTTCGTGAGCATTTTGCCGTCAGAACCGAGATATACCCAGCCTTTGCTGTCTTGTTTCCATGTGCTTGTTACGGGTTTGTTGTTTTCGTAGAAATACCAACCGCCGTTTTCATTAACCCAGCCTTTTTTGGAAACATGATTGTAATGTATTGTTGCACTGGTTAGATAATCATTTCCACTCGAATAAATGTAAATTTTATCCCATTCTTCTTTACTGCCAGTATAATATACGTCATTCAAAAAATGGCAATTGTAAAATGCCTTAATACCTATACTTGTTACACTATTTGGTATTGTTACACTTGTCAAACTTGTGCAATTCTCAAATGCATAACTACCTATACTTGTTACACTGTTGGGAATTACTACACTTGTCAAACTTGTGCAATCCTCAAATGCATCACTACCTATACTTGTTACACTGTTGGGGATTACGACACTTGACAAACTTGTGCAATCCTTAAATGCAGAATCACCTATACTTGTTACACTGTTGGGGATTACGACACTTGTCAAACTTTCGCAATTCCAAAATGCATAACCACCTATACTCGTTACACTGTTGGGGATTACGATGCTTGTCAAACTTGTGCAATCCTCAAATGCATAACTACCTATACTTGTTACACTATTTGGTATTGTTACACTTGTCAAACTTGTGCAATAGTAAAATGCCCCACCTGCAATTGTTTTTGTTCCTGGTTTTATTGTATAGTTACCTGAAATTAATGTTGTAGCCCCAATCAAGTGATTGCCAATATACAACACTCCGTTTTCCCAGATGCTTGAATTCTTGTAATATCCTGTATTGTAAAATGCACCGCTACCTATACTTGTTACACTGTCAGGGATTACTACACTTTCCAAACTTGTGCAACCTTTAAATGCAGAATTACCTATACTTGTTACACTGTTGGGAATTACTACACTTGTCAAACTTGTGCAATTGTAAAATGCCTGATCACCTATACTTGTTACGGGATAGCCGCCAAGAGTTGAGGGAATTGTTAATGCGCCTGATACAGTTTTTTGGCAAGAAGTAATTGTTGCTTCGCCATCTTCAACGGTGTAAGACAAATTGCCCTCTACTGCTGCGTTGGCAGAAAAAGTGCTGAGCATCAATGCTGTCATTATTGTTATTACTGACAACAATACTAATAGAGTTTTTTTCATAATTTTTCTCCTTTACAGTCTATATTCCAATACTTCTCTGTATTCGTTATAAAAGCTTTCAAACGTGCCGTTTTCTATGTGCATTCTTATCTTTTCCATAAGGTCATTATAGAAATACAAGTTATGCAATACGCATAGACGCATACCGAGCATCTCTCTTGCCTTGAACAAGTGTCTGATATACGCTCTGCTGTAATTACGGCAAACAGGACAGTCACAATCCTCGTCTATCGGTCTCGGATCATTGTAAAACTTCTCGTTATTTAAGTTAAGCTTTCCTTTCCAAGTAAACAAGTTTGCGTGTCTTGCGTTTCTGCTCGGCATTACGCAGTCAAAGAAGTCTACCCCTCTATGCACCGCTTCAAGTATATTTACAGGTGTTCCTACCCCCATAAGATATCTCGGCTTATCCTTTGGCATATACGGCTCTACAGTATCAATTATATCATACATAACCTCTGCCGGTTCGCCAACGGCAAGTCCGCCTATCGCATATCCCGGCAGATCAAACTCTGCTATCTGCTTCATATGCTCAATTCTCAAGTCGTGGTAGGTACAACCTTGGTTTATACCGAAAAGCATTTGTTTGGGGTTTACGGTATCGGGAAGTTGGTTTAATCTATCGAGCTCTTTTTTGCATCTTTCAAGCCAACGAACAGTTCTCTCGCAAGAACGCTTTGAATACAAGTATTCAGCGGGGTTTTCAACACATTCGTCAAACGCCATAGCGATATCCGAACCTAAATTTGACTGTATCTGCATTGACTCCTCGGGCCCCATAAATATCTTCTTTCCGTCCATATGTGATTGGAATGCTACGCCCTCTTCGGTTATCTTTCTGAGCTTTGCAAGTGAAAACACCTGAAAGCCTCCCGAGTCGGTCAAAATAGGTCCATGCCAGTTGAAAAACTTATGCAAACCGCCAAGTTCCTTTATAAGCTTGTCCCCCGGACGAATATGCAAATGATACGTATTTGACAATTCAACCTGACATTTTATCTCTTCCAAGTCCTTTGTTGATACGCCACCCTTTATTGCAGCGCTCGTTCCAACGTTCATAAATACGGGCGTCTGTATTTCTCCGTGAGGTGTTTCAAATACACCTCTTCTTGCATTACCCTCTGTTTTTAAAATCTTAAATGCCATATTTTCTCCTCTTATCAAATCATCTTACTTGCAATCACTTACGTTTAAACTGTTTTTCAAGATTATCCTTTGTTAGCTCAAAAGCTACGGGCCGTCCGTGCGGACAATATCTTATATCAGGTAACACCAAAAGTTTCTTTATAAATGCTTCGGTATCCTCTTTTGCATCCGGTCTTCCCGCCTTTATTGCTGCCTTACACGATGCTTGATACAGCGCCTTTTCAAACACGATATCCTTTGACACTTCGGCGCTTCCCGTTCCCTGTCCTAATCTTGTGCATACAGACATAAACAGATCCACTGCTTCGTCGGTATTAAGTCCAACGGGTATAGCATACAACATAAAATCGCCGTTTTCTTCTATTCTTATTTCAAAACCGATCGCGCTTATTTCATCAAAATATTCGGAAACGGTAGCCTTTTCAACTCCGTCAAGCTCGAGTTTTATCGGAACTATAAGAAACTGAAGAACGTTCTTCTTTTTCTTCATATTTCTCTTTAATTCCTCAAATATTATTCTCTCGTGAGCCGCGTGTTTATCAATAATCAGCACCCTATCTGCCATTTCAACGAATATATACGAATAAAAAGCTTCGCCTATAATCTTGTAAAACGGTAAAGTTTTATTATCCTCTTCTTCAGCTTCATCTGTATACACGTATTTACCCGAAGGGCTTTCTTCTCTACCTGTATAGTTTTCATTCAGAATCGTATAGCTGTCTTTTCTTTGAAGCGTCTCTTCTGTTTTTTTAGCCTTTATTTCTTCCTTTTCTTCTGTTTTGAGTTCTGTATTCACCTGCTGCAAATTGGGAACTGAAACTTCAGGTTCCTTTGCATTTTCAAATCCAAAATCAAATACAAAATTACTTTTCTGTTCTTTTTCCTCTGTTTTAGTATCATTATTTTCTTTTAACGAATAAATAGCATCAAATGAAGAAAAGTTTGTACTAACTTTCATCTCGTCCGTAAAGGTCAATCTTTCGGGAATCTTTCTTTCACTCGCTTCTTCAACAGGTACAAATGCGTTTATTACATCATATCCTGCCTTTTTCTGATTTTCCTTTACGTAACCGTCCTCAAAAATATCACTCTTTGCATCTAATATTTCAGGTCTTGCAAGATTTTTTTCCAAAGCTGATCTAACAGTTGAATATACCGCTTCGAAAATTTGTCTATCATCACTGAATTTTACCTCTGCCTTCGTAGGATGCACGTTTGCATCAACAAACGCAGGATGAACTTCTATCTTCAGAACACAACAAGGGAATTTTCCTTCAGGTATATACGATACATACGCTTGTTCAAGCGCTGCCGATATAACCTTGCTTCTTATAAATCTATCGTTTACAAAAACTATCTGGTTATTTCTGTTATTCTTCGTGTTATCGGGATTTCCTATATAACCGTACACCTTAACACCGTCGGTCAACCATTCTACCTTTGTTAATTTCTTGGTGAAATCTCGTCCGTACAAAGCATAAATAACGTTTATAAGCTTACCGTCACCTGCCGTCGAAAACTTCATACTGTCATCGCTTATAAACTTAAACGCAATATCAGGTCTTGAAAGCGCAAGTTTTTCAACTACGTTTGATATCGCCATAGCTTCGGTCATATCTTTTTTTAAGAATTTTCGTCTTGCAGGTACGTTTGCAAACAATTCTTCAACAATAACAGTCGTTCCCTCAGGACAGCCGGTCTCTGCCATTACAACATCTTCACCGGGCGTACTCACCATAAGAGTGCCTATCTTGTCCTCTTTTCTCTTGGTCATAATTCTGACCTTTGCCACAGAGGATATTGCTGCCAAAGCCTCTCCTCTGAAGCCTAAAGTCATTATCTTACCCAGATCCCACTGGTTGCTTATCTTACTTGTCGCGTGACGCTTGATACACACAGGAACGTCTTCCTTGCTCATTCCCTTTCCGTTGTCGCACACACGGATAAATGATACACCGCCCTTTTTTATCTCAACGGTTATCTTATCAGCCCCCGCATCTATTGAGTTTTCAATCAACTCTTTTACCGCCGATGCAGGTCTTTCTACCACCTCTCCGGCTGCAATCAGATTGGCTACGTGTATATCCAGAACGTTAATTATTCCCATACGTCTCTCCTATACGTTATCTTACTGCAACATTTTTTTCAGATCGTATAATACGCCCAACGCCTCAATAGGTGTCGTCGTATTCAGATCTATTCCCTTCAATCTATCAATAACCTCGTTATTCGATATACTCTCAAACGAAATATCATCAAGTGCTGGTTCACTTACCGTCTTTACATACGGTCTTTCACCGTTTTCTATATCTTTCAGTATTTCCTTCGCTCTCTTTATAACCTGACTCGGAACACCTGCCAGTAACGCTACCTCTATACCGTAACTGTCGTCAGTCGCTCCCTTTACTATCTTGCGAAGGAATATAAGCTCGTCTCCCTTTTTCTTTGCGGCAATATTGTAATTAACTATTCCCTCATACTGCCCCTCAAGAGACGTCATTTCGTGGTAGTGCGTTGCAAACAGCGTCTTAGCACCAAGCTTTTTGCCTGCGCTGTATTCTGCCACCGCTTTCGCTATGCTCATTCCGTCAAACGTGCTTGTTCCTCTGCCTATTTCATCGTATATTATAAGGCTCTTCTTCGTTGCATTTTTAAGTATATAAGCAACTTCATTCATCTCAAGCATAAACGTTGACTGACCGCTCGCTAAGTCGTCTGACGCGCCTATTCTTGTAAATATCTTATCAACTACGCCTATTCTCGCCTCTTTTGCAGGTACAAAGCTTCCTATTTGCGCCATTAAAGCTATTAACGCCACCTGACGCATATAAGTTGACTTACCTGCCATATTCGGTCCCGTTATAAGCATAAGTCTGTTTCTGCCCGTATCAAGAATTGTATCGTTGGGCACAAAATAACTGTCCCTTACAAACATCTCAACAACGGGATGGCGTCCGTCCTTTATGTCAATTACATCGCTGTAATCGACCTCAGGACACACGTAGTTATTCTTTACTGCCACGTCAGCCAAACTTGCATAAACGTCTACAAGCGCAAGTTTGTATGCCGTCTTTTGTACTCTCTCTGCCTGTGATGCAATTCTCTCTCTGATCCTTTGGAATATTTCATACTCTATTCCCGCAATCCTGTCAGATGCACCGAGTATTGTTGACTCAAGCTCTTTTAGTTCTTGAGTTATATATCTTTCACAAT
>JBGVPD010000010.1:0-7035 GCA_045126815.1 Eubacteriales bacterium | reverse complement strand
TCCATAAAGGGACGTTCACACGGTGTATACCCCTCTTTTACTGACGACAAAAAGTTTGATATGACGGTTATTCCTCAAGAAATACACACACCCTATTCGGGCGATTACTACGAACCCAGCCTTATACTTGAATATGCAAACGGAAACAGAAGGTCAGATCTTGTTTTTGAAGGTTATGAAATATTAAAAGAAAAGAATAAACTTGAAGGTCTTCCTTCTTTAAGATTTGGTGAGACACTCGTTGTAAAATGTAAAGCAAAGACAGCTAACGTATATCTTTACTATACCGTATACGAAAACCACTCAATAATCGCGCGGAGTATGAAGATCGAAAATACAGGAAATGAAGTTATAAGAGTTAACCGTGCATACAGCTTTGCTTTTTCTCTTCCCAATCTTGACTGGACTGCCACCTATCTCGCAGGGGGCGCAGGAGCAGAAGCGCACGTCAACAAAACAAGCCTTGACAGAGGTATTTTTACTATTGATTCAAAGAGAGGAAACTCTTCCGCTTCAATGAATCCCTTTATGGCTATCGGCAGAAACGATACGACCGAACATAGTGGCGTAGCGTACGGTATAAACGTTATTTATTCAGGCTCACACGCAATTACTGCCGAAAGAACACCTATGGGATTGGTACGTGTAACGGGCGGTATGTCAGACTTTGACTTCTCTTGGAAACTTGAAAAGGGAGAATGTTTCCAGTCTCCCGAAACGGTTCTCGCATTTTCGGATAAAGGTTACTCGGGTATGAGCCAACAGTTCCACAATATATACAGAGACGCTCTTATACCCGAAAGATTTGTAAAAAAATCACGACCCATTGTTATCAACAACTGGGAAGCGACAAGATTTAAATTTACAATGGAAAAACTCCGTGCTATCGTTGAAAAAGTTGCGGGAACGGGTATCGATACGTTCGTTCTTGACGACGGCTGGTTCGGCAAGAGAGACGATGAAACATCGGGGCTTGGCGACTGGTTTGTAAACGAAGAAAAAATGGAAGGAACTTTGAAAGACCTTATTGACTTTACACACTCAAAGGGTATGAAGTTCGGACTCTGGTTTGAACCCGAAATGGTCAACAGAGACAGTAACCTCTTTAGAAACCATCCCGACTGGGCTATGCAGACACCAGACGAAGAGCCTGTTGAAGCAAGAAAACAGCTTATGCTTGACTTGACAAGAGTTGAAGTCAGAGAATATATTGCAGACGTTATAAACAAGATCATACGAGACCACGAGATCGACTACGTTAAGTGGGACTGCAACCGCGACCTTGCAGAAGGCTACTCACTCGCACTCCCTGCAGACAGACAAAAAGAGACTTATCACAGACAGATATTAGGGCTCTACGATTTGTTTGACAGAATAGTTAACGCAAACCCCGATATTATTTTTGAAGGTTGCTCGAGCGGCGGCTCAAGATTTGATGCGGGTGTACTCTATTACTTCCCTCAGATCTGGACAAGTGACCAAACGGACGCTCCCGCAAGAGCGAAAATACAATACGGTACGTCGTTCTGTTATCCTTTCTCTGCTATGTCTTGCCACGTAACAGAATCGCCTAACAGACGTGCTAAGCATATTACAAAACTCTATGCAAGAGCTGACCTCGCGCACATGGGCGCTACGGGATACGAGCTTGATACGACGAAGATGACCGACGAAGAGTTGGAAGAAATTCCGAAACAGATAGAAGCATACAAGAGAGACGAGGACCTTGTATTTGAGGGAAACACATACAGACTTAATTCTCCCTTTGGAGACTCTAACTACTTTGCTATGCAGGTAGTGGCCCCCGACAAAAAGAAATCAAGAGTTACAGTTATGAAGATGCAGGAAAACTTCAACGAAGCCGAAACGAGAATATACCCCGTAGGCCTTGATGAAGATACGGTTTATACGGTTGAAGAACTTGGATTAACAATGCAAGGAAGCAGCTGGATGAACTTCGGCATATACCCCGATATGCCTGCCGGCGACTACGAAACTAAGGTTTACAGATTTATCGCACAGTAAAAACAAAAAAATAACCGATGAGGTTTCTAAAAATATCCTCATCGGTTTTTTATTTAAATATAATAGAGCATTGGTGGGCTTCTCCCACTAATGCTCTATTGTATTTTATACCATATGATCAAATTTACTCTTTAGCATACCGTGCATTGAAATTTTTTATTATTTGTGGTAAAATGTATATAGAAAGCAAAACTAAAATCACAGCGAAAGAGTATTAGTATGGAGTTTAACGAAAAATTACAGGAATTAAGAAAGCAAAAAGGACTTACTCAGGAAGAACTTGCAGAAGCTCTTTACGTTTCCCGAACTGCCATTTCAAAATGGGAGTCGGGCAGAGGTTACCCAAATATTGACTCGCTGAAAGGAATAGCAAAACTGTTTTCAGTTACCATTGACGAGCTCTTGTCAGGTGACGAACTTTTGTCACTGGCTGAAGAAGACAACAAGCAAAAACAAAACAATTTTCGAGATCTGATTTTCGGATTGCTTGACGTTTGCGCGTGTATGTTGCTTTTCCTCCCCCTTTTTGCCCAGAAACAAAATGGATTAATACAAGAAGTATCCCTTTTGTTTTTGACTGCAATATCGTCTTATTTAAGGATTATTTTCTTTGTTTTCGTTACTCTGATCACCATATTGGGAATTATAACCCTTGCCTTTCAAAATTGTAATAACCCTCTTTGGTTGAAAACAAAAAGCAAACTATCTCTTATTTTAAGTATATCGGGAGTTTTACTGTTTATCATAAGCTCTCAAAGTTATGCAGCAACCCTTTTGTTTGTGTTCCTAATAATAAAAGTGTTAATGCTTATAAAAAAATAACGATACTAAAAGTATCATAGATGTGACGCCCCCATTCTTGCACACTATTCAAACCTTCCTGTAAAATGTATTTGACTTAAAATGTCAAGAATACACAAAAAGGAAGGTTTTTAAAAAATGAAATTTGAAAACAGAAAGTATTTTTACACAGCCATATTTTTTCTTATCACATTTATCGTATGGACGGCATTAGTATCTTTTGTTGACGTAGAACCGATTGGACCGCAAAACTCAAACGTCGGCTTTGCAACACTTAACGGTTATTTTCACAACATTACGACTGTAAATATGATGCTGTACAAAGTTACCGATTGGTTAAGTATTATTCCGATTATATTTGTACTCGGTTTTGCTTTGCTCGGTTTTATACAATTGGTCAAAAGAAAAAGTGTTCTCAAAGTCGATACTTCTATCCTCGTTCTCGGCGGATTTTTCATTGTCACGTTGTCGCTATTTGTTTTCTTTGAAGTGTTTATTGTTAATTACAGACCGATACTGATTGAAGGTGTTTTAGAGGCATCATATCCGTCATCAACAACACTACTTGTAATGTGTGTTATGCCTACTTCTTTAATGCAGTTAAACGACCGTATAAAGATACGATCACTCAAAAGATGTGTTGCTTTGGCTATCACTTCCTTTACAATTTTTATGGTAATAGGCAGACTTATATCGGGTGTTCATTGGCTTACCGATATTATAGGCGGAGCTTTGCTAAGCACAGGTCTTGTTTTGACGTACTATTCGCTCACAAAATAATTTAATTAATCACACTAAAACCATACGGATAAAAGTCTAAAATCAAGAAAAGAGTTTAAATTTATGGATGACAAAAAAAGATGCGCTTGGTGCAATATGAAAAATCCTAAATATGTTGAATACCACGATAACGAGTGGTGTCAGATAAATTTTAACGACAAATATCTGTATGAAATGTTGATATTGGAATCTTTTCAGGCGGGGCTATCTTGGGAATGTGTGTTAAACAAGAGGGATAGTTTTAGATTGGCTTATGACAATTTTGATTTAGAAAAAGTATGCTCCTATGATGATAAAAAAATAACAGAATTACTCAACAATAAAGGTATTATCAGAAACAGACTTAAAATAAATGCCAGTATAAATAACAGTAAAATATTTAAGATGATTGTTGATGAATACGGTTCGTTTTATAACTATTTAAAAATTTTTGCCAAAGATAAGATTATATTTGAAACAGACAAGACGACAAATGCCCTATCAGATAAAATATCAAACGACCTGAAAAAAAGGGGCATGAAATTCGTCGGCTCTACGATTATATATTCTTATTTACAGGCAATAGGGTTAATTTATTCCCACGACAAAGAATGCTACTTATATAAAAAACACCGATGAGACAAATGAAATCTCATCGGTGTTTTTATTTTATTCAATTACATTTATTATCTCTTTCTTATGTTTTTTAGCATAATTAATGGCAATTTCCGTACCGCTTTTTCGATTTTTGGGAGAATACGATTTATCGTAATAGACGATGCAAAAACGGCTGCTATTAATCATTTCATAGTTACGCTCGACGTATGATGCCCTGCCGGAACCAAGTATTTTTTCGGGGTAATAGGTATGCTCGTAAGATTCAAGTAAATACTTTGTATAATTATTATTAATAAACGGAAACTCTGCCCTTACATAAACTCGTTTTATGTGGGGGTATTTTTGTTTTATTTCCGTTACAACTTCCAAACACAAACTATTAAAACGGCTCATACTTCCAAAGAAAAAAGTATCTACGTTTTCGACCGTAATCAATGACTCAATGATATCGGTCAATTTTCTCCTCAACTCCTCGGTTTCATTTATTGTTCTGTGACCGAAAAAACAACAAGTGTTTTCTTGCATAAATTTACCTCCTATGTGCGATATATCGTAATTATAACACAAATACTCCAACTTTGCGATATATCCCACACGATATATCGAATATTTTTATAAAATTATTGCAACAATATATCGTAGAGGTGGATCTATGAATACTAAAAATGCTGTTGCGAACCGTATTATTCAATTGTGTAATCAGAAAAATATTGCCATAAATGCTTTGGCAAATATATCGGGCATATCTCCATCAACACTTTATAGTGTTTTGAACGAGAAAAGCCAAAATCCCGGAATTGTTACTATTAAGAAGTTATGTGACGGATTAGATATTTCACTCCGTGAATTTTTTGATGATAACATTTTCGATGATATAGAGCAAGAAATTAAATAATCTTCATAAATATAAACACTCTCTGCTTTTGTGGTGGAGAGTTTTTATATTAATTTTATGCGTTTCCAACTGATATTTATAATAATTCTCAAAAAACAAAATGCCCCTTCCATAGCTATTCAATAAGTATAGACATCGTAGGGGCGACCTTTGGTCGCCCGTTTTTATATCCGACAAGCATTTATTAAATGATAAAGCGAGACGATATTACGAAATAAATACCCAAACCACGTAGCCTGCGGAGTGTGTTTGGCCGTTTTAAGAGGAGGGGGCGGGGGGAGGAGGAAATCGGAATCCTCCTCCCCCTTGGCGACTTCTTTGGTTACTTTCTTGTCGCAGCAAGAAAGTAACATAAAAAAGAAAGTAAGTAAAGTTATTTTTATCACAATAATACTGGTGAAAATCCTTTATAAAACGGACCGTCGGGGACGTCGGTCCCTACAAAATTAAGAGGGAAAGTAACTTTTATTCCAATAATATTGGTGAAAATCCTTTATAAAACGGACACCAATGGTCGCTCCTACAAGTTAGAAATGAAAGCAATTTTTATACAATAATATTGTTATATAACAAAAACAACCTATGGCTTTTCAGTCATAGGTCTTTTTTATGTTTTATAAAATTATTCGGGTTTGCGAGGCATAATAATTGCTGCTGCAATGTACGCCAACACTCCTGCTCCCGCAAAGAATGTAGCCAATACCCACAATAGACGAACAAGCGTGGGGTCCACATTAAAGTATTCGGCAATACCGGCACACACGCCGTCTATTTTTTTATCAGTAGCCGATTTATAAAGTTTCTTTTCCATTTAAACTACCTCTCTCTTAGTCAAGCGGCTTCATTGTGGGGAACTTCCATGATTACCTTCATATAAGTTCACATAAGACCACATAAGTTCACATTTCACGTTTTACGAAAGTAATCAAGTTCACATAAGTTCACATATATTCACGTCACGAAATAAAAGTTGGTTTAAGGTGTGGTTTAAATTGGCACACGCAATACACTTTTATTGGATCACAATGAAACCTAACTTATCCTTTTATTTTTCTTTATTATACTAAAAGAACGATAAAAAATCAAGGGGTTTTAAAATCTTTCCTTTTTCCTATAAACCATTTCCACAAAAACTCTATATCGCTATCATCGTTTGTCTTAATGAAAATATGTGAGGATCTAAATGCTTCTTTTACTAATGAGATAGTTTTATCATAGTCTTGTTTGGAACAAATTCCTACATATTTAATATTATTACAATTACATATATGTTCTTTAACTATTTGCTCCCTCTGTTTCTTGTCACTCTTTTCGATCGTTTCAATCGCTAAATTCAAATCTGGAATAAACGTTGATAAATTCACACCTATTCTTTCGTCTGAATCAACTTCAACTTTAAGTCCCATTCTATTAGCATAAAGCATTACTACTAGTTGTAGAAAGATACTTTGAAATTCTTGTTCACAGTAATAACACTTTTTATCATTAAGCGTTCTATCAGATATTCTAGCTTTCCAAGAATGACCGTTAGCACATTTCCACCATACATATTTCATTGAATTACGGGTCACCAATGTCGGTAAGACATCATTGTTCTTTTCATAATCCCACTCCGCTAATAAATATGGGTCGGTGGTTGCAAGGTCATTGTATCCAACACGAACAACTCTGTCTGCACATACTGGACACATAGAACCATTTGCTCTAGATTTAATTACTGCTTTCCATTCGTGCCCACAAACTTTGCATTTCCACCAAACATTCTTCGCTGATTTATCATTCACCATGTCTGGCGTTAAAGTCAGGTTTTTTTCTGACCACTCATCCGCAACAGATGGATGCTTTGTTTTAAAATCATTAAAGCCTTTCAATAATTTTAATCCACTGCAATATGGGCATTTGCTTCCTCCAGATCGAGTAGATATTAGTGAGTTCCA
>JBGVPD010000009.1:0-36875 GCA_045126815.1 Eubacteriales bacterium | reverse complement strand
TCAAGAATAGGATTTGCTTTGACTGCTATGCTTTTGTCGTCGCTTTTGGTTCAATTTGCGATAGTATTTATATCAGAGCTTATAGCAGGAAAAGACAACGCATTTTTATCTTCATCTTGGGGAATGTGGCTTCTTTCTTTTGCCCCAATATATTTTGTTGCCTACCCGTTAACCCTTCTTATACTCAAGAAACTTCCCTCCACCAAACCTTTGGGGGAAGATTTAAGCACAAAGCAATTCTTGTCTTATTTCGCAATTGCCGTATGCCTTATGTATATAGGAAGCTACATAGGTTCATTTCTATCAGCTATTCTTTCTAACGGACAATCGGTCAACTCGCTTAACGACTACGTATCAGACACAAATCCGATCAAAATTATTATAATGGTTGTTTTGGGCCCATTAGCCGAAGAATATATTTTTAGAAAACAACTTATTGACAAAACCCATATTTTCGGAGAAAAAACTGCCGTATTGTTGTCAGCTCTAATATTCGGACTTGTACACACGAATATGTACCAATTTTTCTATGCATTTCTCTTGGGCGCTCTTTTCTCATACATCTATATCAGAACGGGCAAACTTCGTTATTCTATGATTCTTCACACGTTTATAAACTTTATGGGTTCGGTCGTTGCCCCCTACGTTCTGTCAAAAATTGACGTTGATAAAATAAACGAACTTGCAAATGCTGACCTTTCAGCTATGTCTGTTGAAGAAATGAACAATATCTACTCGTCACTTATGCCAAGTATGGTATTATCTTTATCCTATACGGCTGTAATGGGCGGACTTGCTTTCTTTGGATTTTTCCTTCTTTTCAGAAAAAGCAGACAGACAGTATGGAAGAAAACCATTCTCGAGCTCCCCGAAAACACATCTGCAACCACGGTTTATATGAGCAAAGGAATTATTTCTTTTATTACAATAGCAGCGGCTCTGACTATAGCGTCGGTTTTCCTTTAATATAAATTCGATACAGAAAGGTTTTAAATGATTTATATAAGATTTGCTTTGATTATTGGCAGTGCAGTTATTGCATTAATTTTCGCCCTTCCCGTCATAAAGTTAAAAATAGTAAATACAGGTACCTATATGGGATTTATATTTGCGCTGATAACCGCTTATTACGGCATATTTTTCAAGCAAGTCAATTCATTTTTCAAACTTCTTTCAAGTTTTACTTTCGGCAGAATTGTAATATTTATCCTTGCAACTATTTTTCTGTTTCTTTTATCATTTGCCGCCGTTGTAACGGTAAACATCTTACTGAAAATGAATAACCACCCAAAAGAAGAAACAACTATCCTCGTTCTAGGTTGCAGAGTAAGAAAAGACGGCGCATCGACTATGCTGAAAACAAGACTTCGTGCAACGTACAAATATTTGACGGAAAATAAAAATGCAAAATGTATTCTGTCGGGAGGCAAGGGGTGCGACGAGCCATGTGCCGAAAGTGAATATATGTATAACTACCTTATAGAAAAAGGAATTGATAAAAACAGACTTTACGTCGAAGACCTTTCAACCACCACAGAGGAAAATTTATTATTTTCAAAAAGAATTATTGAGCAAAACAACTTAATAGACAAGATAACGATAATTACAAACGGCTTTCATCAATACAGAGCATACAGATTTGCAAAAGAATTGGATCTTAAAACTTACAGTTATTCAGCTAAAACGCCTCTTATCGTATTGCCGACATATTATATACGCGAAATATGCGGTGTCGCCCATATGATTTTTATTAGAAAAAGATAGGATTGAATTAAATTATGAAAATTACAAAACTTCAAAACCAAGATTTTGAAAAAATGTTTGATATAATGCAACAAGCATTCCCCCCTGCCGAATACAGACCGAAAGAAAAACAGTATGCCATTCTTTCGGACCCTAATTACAGTAATAACGTTTTAAAGGAAAATTGTGAAATTCTGGCTTTTATTGCGACATGGAAATTACCAAAATTCATATTTGCCGAACATTTTGCAGTTTTAAAAGAATTAAGAGGACAAGGTATCGGCTCGGAGTTTCTAAAGACTTACATAAACACATTAGATTTACCCTTGGTACTTGAGGTTGAGAATTTATCTGACACTATATCTTTAAAAAGAATTGAATTTTACAAAAGACTAGGTTTTATATTAACCGACATCTGCTACGATCAACCCAATTTTCAAAAGTATTCAACTAAAATACCGTTAAGAATTATGTATCACCCAAACGGTAGACAGTTAGACCTTAACATTGTAAAGACAGAGATATTCAGAAACATATACAAGAAATCATTAAACGGAGACAGTATAAAAAATGAACAGTAAAACTGCCGTAATCACGGGCTCATCTCGCGGTATCGGTAAAGCTATTGCCATAGCCTTTGCTGAAAATAATTACAACGTTATAATAAACTATAACAAAAGCGAAAATGAAGCTGTAAAACTAAAAAAGGAACTTTTAAACAAAGGTTATTCATGCGAAATATTTAAAGCTGACGTCAGCGATTTTGAACAGGCAAAATCCCTTATTGACTTTGCCATTTCAACCTACGGCAAAATCGATACTCTTATAAACAATGCAGGTATCAGCCAAATAAAACTATTCACCGATATTACAAAACAAGATTGGGACACTATGCTAAGCACAAACTTAAGCAGCATTTTTAACTGCACCCAATCAGCCGTAAAAAATATGCTTCACTATAAATCAGGAAGCATAATCAATATATCTTCAATGTGGGGTATTTGCGGCGCATCATGCGAAGTGCACTACTCTGCAGTAAAGGCGGGAGTTATAGGATTTACAAAAGCATTGGCAAAAGAACTTGCTCCCTCCGGAATACGAGTAAACTGCATCTCTCCCGGTGTTATTATGACCGATATGATGAAGGATTTTTCAAAAGAAGATTTAAATCTTATAAAAGAAGATATTCCTTTAGGCTCATTCGGGACGCCTTCCGATATAGCAAATCTAGCCCTCTTCCTTGCCGATGATAAAGCTAAAAACATCACGGGGCAAAACATAAGCTCAAACGGCGGTCAGGTTATATAAAATTTAATTGAAGGTTATTATTATGGAAAAAACAAACGTTATGCGTATACTGGCGCAAAAGAAAATTGAATTTAACGTATATGAATATGATCCCGATGAAACGGTGGGGGAAAACGTTGCTTCGTTGATCGGCAGAGATGCCGACTCTACCTTTAAAACGCTTGTTACGGTATCGAATACAAAAACCAATTTCGTATTTGTAGTGCCTGTTAACTGCTCTCTCGACCTAAAAAAAGCCGCAAAGACCGTTGGTGTAAAATCAATTGAGATGATTAAACAAAAAGAGCTTTTACCTTTAACAGGATACATACACGGCGGCTGTTCTCCTATAGGAATGAAAAAGCAATTTAAAACTATTATCCATAAAACAGCAACGGATTTTGATAAAATTGCATACAGCGCTGGTAAAAGAGGCTATCAGGTGGAAACTTCCCCTCGTGATCTTATAGATCTTATCAAAGCCGAGACTGCCGATATAGCTACTCTCGATTAAATTTCGATTTATAAAGGGGAAAACAAATGAACGAAAAAAAGATACAAGCATCGTGCGACTTGTGTGTTTATTACATATATGACGAAGAAGACGAATGTTATGAATGTGTAAAAAACCTTGACGAAGATGAAATGCTGAGATTTTTGACGGGCAACTACAACAACTGCCCATACTTTCAGCTTGACGACGAATACGGCCGTGCAAGAAAACAGATATAATATAATAGAGAGTTGGTAGGCAAAGTCCACCAACTCTCTTATTTATATTACTGTATGACCTCTTTTAACATACGGATAAATTCCTTTGCAGCCTGAGAAAGAAAACGCGTCTTTAAATAACCGACTCCAATTCCCTGCGCCTTACCGTAGGGCACTTCAACAATGTTAAAACCTTGGAATTTCTGTGAACTTGAATAACTCTGCAGAGAATGCGGATAAAAAGTTATACCCATTCCCTTCTTCGAAAGTTCAAGAAGGGTTTCGATATTGTCTATTTCAAGCAAAAGATTGGGTTTTACCGAATGTTCGCTTAACACCTTGTCTGCAATAGTTCTTACTCGGTTACCCGTACTAAGCAACAGAAAAGGACAGTCTTTCAACAAAGACAACTCAAGCTTATTCTGGAGTCTGTCCAAAACCTCACTCTGTCTACCGGCAAAATAAGTATCCATTATCTTATCGGGAATAAGCATCAAAAGTTCTTCTTCGCAAAGCTCAACAGTTTCAAGATTTTCATCGGAGAAAGGAGTTAAACTTATCATTATATCTATATCACCGTTTGAAAGCGCATATTCCAATTTTGCCGTCGGCGCTTCAAGTATCTTTATTTCAACACCCGGATACTCCTCGTGGAACTGCGGCAGTACAAGCGGAAGAAATACAAGGCCTCTCGTGTGTGAAATACCTATAGACAGCTTTCCTCTCTTTGAGTCGGCAATATCTCTCAACTCATCAAGTGTCTGGTTCTTTTTCGCAAGAATTTCCTGACCGTATTTCACAAGTATCTCACCGGCATAAGTTAAACGCATAGGATGGTCTCTGTAAAACAATTCCACACCAAGCTCTTTCTCTATTTTTGCTATGTGAGTACTTAACGACTGCGGAGAAATATATAGTTTTTCAGCAGCTTTTGAAAAGTTCAGCTCTTTAGCCGCAACCAAAAAATATTCAATGTTGAGAAAATTCATATAATACTCCTATTTTATCTTATTATTTTTATTATATCATATCTTTTTAAAAATTGCAATTATTATTCCCAAGGTATTGCACATTTTTTAAAATAATGATAAAATAACCGTTGAAGGTGGTGATTGTCATTAAAATCATTGACGTAACAGGACAAATAAGAGACGATATGTGGAACTATGAGTTCCCTTTTCCTAAATATAAAATAAAACCGCTTCCCCAGCCCGACTGGGTTGACACTAAGGTATACTGTGAGATTTTTGACGGGCTTCATTCACAAACGGGTACGTATCTTGAAACACCCGCCCACTTTTACGGCCCCGAAAAAAGCTACAACCTTGATAGCGTACCGATAGACAAACTTGTAAACGTTAGATGCTCACATATAAAACTAGATGAAAATCTTTTTAACACGGGAAAAAGAGAAAAAATCACCGTAGAAATGCTGGAAAATGCTTCAAAAGATATTGATATCAGAGAAGGAGACGCTATACTCGTCTCAGCATCTTGGGGAAAATACTGGACAGAACAAAACTATCTTGAATCTTCCCCCTTCTTTTCATACGAAGCTATGGAATGGCTGGTTTCAAAGAAACCGTCCATATTAGGCTCCGATGTACCAAGATGGGAAAATCTTGAAAAACTCGAAGGTATTTTCGATATTTTTTACAAAGCCGATATCCTTATGCTTGCTCCGCTTGTCAACCTTGAAAACGTAGGGGTAAATAACCTTTCGCTCACAGTTTTACCCTTAAACGTTATCGGAACAAGCTGTGCTCCGTCTAGAGCAATTATTACAGAAAACAATTAAAGGAGACACAAAATGATAACAAAAGAAGATATAGTGTTCAGCCTTGAATGTATGGGAATTAAAAAAGGTGACACTTTGCTTTTACACAGCGCTTTAACTTCAGTAGGCAAAATAGAGGGCGGCGCCGACGCCGTTATTGATGCATTTCTTGAGGCGATAGGCGAAGAAGGTACGCTTGTTATGTCAACTCTGACCGGTTGGTTCGAGCCCTTTAATGCAGAGACCTCCCCTTCTGCCGTAGGATATTTAAGCGAAACTTTCAGAAAACGTAAAAACGTATTGCGTTCCCTCCACCCCGTCCATTCGGTTGCAGCATACGGTAAGAATGCAGAGTATATAACGAAAGACCACGACAAATGCGAAACGGGTTGCGGAGAAGGCACTCCTTATTTGAAGATTGCTGAATTAAACGGAAAAGCGATCCTTCTCGGCGTTGATATGGACAGAAACACTACGATGCACTCTATGGAAGAAGCGATCGATGCAAAATATTTGCTGACTCTCGATATTCCCGCCCCCACTTATATTGACGATTACAAAAACAAAAAATTTACTCTTAAAAAATTCCCTCCGGGACACCGCGATTTTCTTTCAATGACACCTATCTTACGAAAGAAGAGACTTATGACCGAAGGAAAGATCGGTAACGCTTTAGTCAAAGTTATTAACGTTAAACCCATGTTTGAATTAGGCAAAGAACTGATGGAAAAAGATCCTCTACTGTTTATTTGCGAAAACGAAAACTGCAACTCTTGCCATTGGTCAAGACTTCTTTATTCAGATGAAAAAATTGATTACAGCCGTTATAAAAAAATACAGTGCCACGATGAGCACTGCGAAATCTGTGTAGTGGAGGAGAAATGATATGTATAATTTCAGTATAGAAATATCAGACAAGATAGCAAAAAGCTTTGAAGAAAAACTCAAAGTCTCCTCCGAA
Organism: Eubacteriales bacterium; assembly: GCA_045126815.1. Lineage (GTDB taxonomy): Bacteria > Bacillota > Clostridia > Oscillospirales > CAG-272 > RGIG1995. The sequence goes on along the minus strand of JBGVPD010000009.1, from coordinate 30,396 downwards.
CTCGGAATAAATAACATTGAAATTCAGGATACGATAAACGGTGTTGCCCTTTACGATATGACGGGAGAAGAACTTGAAAATATCCGAGATCTGCTTATTGACTACGGTAAAAAAATTGTTCTTCTTTCAACTTCTCTTGACGTAAATAATAAGGAAAAGCTTAATTTACTGTTCAGATACGCCCTCACTCTTAACGTTAAAGGAATAAAGATCACACCAAAAGAAAACGACGATCTGACCTATGTAAGCAAACTTTCAAACTCATACGGTATACCGCTTTTATTTGAAAACAATTCAAAGACACATATAAATGACGAAAAAATTATGTGTGAATTGGCAAAAGAAATTAAGAACTCAAGCCTTATTTTCAACCCGTTTGAATTTGTTTGTATGCAAAAACATCCTTTTTTCCACGTTTATTATTCAAGCAAAATCAAAAACTATATAAGCTTCCTTCGCATAACCGACGGACTTTACAGGGTAAATGAACCCATAATGCTCTATCACGGTTGCGCAGAAGTTAAAGAACTTGCATCTATTATGCTTTCACGTTCATTTGACGGCTATTTTTCATTTACTCCATATTTGCCCGATATGACGCTTGAACAGTATAAAGAATGTATAGGCATTTTCAAAAAACAGCTTAAAAATATGTAACATAAAAAAAGTCGGTAACGTTATGTTACCGACTTTTTTATTTTAGTATTTATTCATATTTGCCTTATAAATAGGACAGTCGGAATACTCCGACGTGCAATACGTTTTTTCGTGCGAAACCTTTTGGGAACTGTAAGAAAATCTTGTAACGGTATTTTCCCCGACAATGCCCTCGCAGGTTACACTTTTTGCCGATTCTGTATAGAAGAACGGACACATAGCTTCAACGTTTATCGTTTTATTTGCCATATTACTATATCTCCTTTTGTCTTAAATAAAAGTGTAATTAAAAAGTACCGAATGAAAAGGTGCCATCACCCTCATCTTCCAAAAACTTCACTTTCATTGAGCGAAATTCTCTTTCGCTTTCTTCCATATCATAATCGCTTTTTTTACGGTAATAATCAATTATATCTTGCTGATATGTATAAAATTCATAACTGTAACCGTCATCAATATGTCTCATCTTATGCTCCTTTGCATGACTGTTTCAAATGCCTTCGAGGAAAATCCTCGAAGGCTTTTTGTTCAGGATAATTATAGTTGTAATTTTTTAGGGTTAATTATTAGAAATTTTTGCGGCTCCGAGCAAAGTAAGTGCAAAAATGAGTATCAAAAACCACGTCGGCAAAAGAACTGCTGCGTTGATTATATTACTTACCACAACAAGTCCGCCCCATACGGCAAGGATAATACCGCCGTATATTGCTATACTTTTTACTATGCCCTCCGAATTTCCTTCGGATTTATCTGTACCTCTTTTATTATCTCCACTTAAAGTAGATAAAAGAAGCAAAAAAATTACCGCAACTACTTTGAGACTACGAAGCAAAAAGCTTTCTTTACGTGAAGTACGGGTGAGTGGACTTCCCTTTCTTTCACACATAACCTTATTCGTAGTTATTTTAGGTCTCTTGTAGCTTATAAATCTCTCATCAATATAGTTATTCATATATTTTACTCCTTCCACCTTTTCATCTTACGAGCATATTATACTCCACTTTTAGTAGAATGTCAATACTTTTGGTAGAATTTTTTTAAAAATCCTTGACTTTTTTCTACTTTTGGTATACAATAGTATCAGAGGGAGTGATATAAATTTATGACAATTGGGAAAAGAATAAAGCATTTACGCGAAAAAAAGGGATATACACAGGCAGAATTCGGTAAGCTTCTCGGTCTATCGGACAAAGCAGTATCTACTTGGGAAAACGATATAAAAACACCAAGAATGTCTACCCTACAGAAGATAGCGGATATTTTTTGTGTATCGACAAGCTATTTAGTAGGCGAAAAGGAAGAAAAAAATCACAAGGGCGCAGTTAAGATTCCCGTTATGGGTAACGTTGCAGCCGGAACACCGATAACCGCAATTCAGGAATATATCGACGTATCCGACTCTGACACGTGGGAAGAAATTCCTGAAGCTTTGGCTTCAACGGGTGACTTCTTTGCTTTAAGAATAAACGGTGACAGTATGGAGCCAAAAATGTCAAGAGGCGACATCGTTATTGTCAGACAGCAGTCCAATATTAATTCGGGCGAAATAGGAATAGTTATGGTAGGAGACGGAGAGGCGACCTGTAAGAAGATCAAAAAACGCCCCGATGGCATTATGCTTATATCTACCAACCCCAAATACGAGCCTATGTTTTTTACAAACGAACAGATCGAAGGTCTTCCCGTTTGTGTAATTGGTAAAGTTGTCGAGCTTCGCGCTAAATTTTAAATTAAATATTAAAAACGCGGTGGTATTAAACCACCGCGTTTTTGTTTTACACTTTTTCGTATACTATTTCTCCGTCTGAAACTTTCGCTAAAACGTTATCTCCGAATTTAAACTTGCCCTCAAGCATCGAAGACGAAAAGCTGTCTTCTATTTTTCTCTGTATCGTTCTGCGCAAAGGTCTTGCTCCAAACGAGGGATCAAAACCTTCTTTCGAGACGAGCTTTATAACACTTTCATCAAAAGTTATGTTAATTCCAAGTCCGTTGATACGCTTTGCAACTTCACTGAGCATTATATTGGATATTCTTTCGATATCCTCTTCTTTAAGCTTATTAAATATGATTATTTCATCAATACGGTTAATAAACTCGGGACGGAAACTATCTTTTAAGTGTGACATAAGGATACTCTTTATGTCCTCTTTTTCTTTCTCTCCATTACCAGATGCAAATCCCATACTCCTCTTTGTTTCAAGAGCCGATGCGCCAACGTTTGACGTCATAATTATTACCGTATTCTTAAAATCAACGCGTCTTCCCTGCGAGTCGGTAAGTATACCGTCTTCAAGCACCTGCAAAAGCATATTGAAAACATCGGGGTGAGCTTTTTCTATCTCGTCAAACAAAACGACAGAATAAGGCTTTCTCCTTATTTTTTCGGTAAGCTGACCTCCCTCGTCGTAACCTACGTATCCGGGGGGAGAACCTATAAGCTTTGATACGCTGTGTTTTTCCATATATTCGGACATATCAATTCTTATCATAGCGTTTTCGTCACCGAATAATATATCGGCGAGAGCCTTTGTGAGCTCTGTTTTACCTACACCCGTAGGTCCCAAAAACAGAAAACTGCCCATAGGTCTCTTGGGATCTTTAAGTCCCATTCTTCCTCGTCTTATCGCCTTTGCTACTGCTGTTACAGCATCATCCTGACCGATAATTCTGCCCTTTAGTATCTTTTCAAGATTAAGAAGCTTTTCGCTTTCTTCCTCTGCAAGTTTCTTGACGGGAATACCTGTCCATTGTGTAACTATATCGGCAATATCCTCTTTTGTGAGCGCAAGATTTTCATCAGCCTTTTTTTCTTTCCAAAGATTTTTTTCTTCTTCGTACCTTTCTTTTACACTCTTTTCTTTGTCGCGTATGACTGCCGCCTTTTCAAAGTCCTGAGCCTTTATTGCCTCTTCTTTTTCCAAAGATATTCTGTTCAGCTCTTCTTCTATATCTTTTACGTTTGATGGCATCGTAAAATTATTTATTCTGATCTTTGATGCCGCTTCGTCAATCAAATCGATAGCCTTATCGGGAAGGTATCTGTCGTTTATATATCTTGTTGATAGTTTTACCGCTTCTTCAATTGCCTCATCGGGTATTTTTACTTTGTGGTGCGACTCATACTTGTCACGAAGTCCTTTAAGAATGAGAACAGCCTCTTCTTTTGTGGGTTCTCCTACCATAACCGACTGAAAACGTCTTTCCAAAGCCGAATCCTTTTCGATATGCTTTCTGTATTCTTCAATAGTCGTAGCACCGATAATCTGTATTTCTCCCCTTGCAAGAGCGGGTTTTAATATATTAGCCGCATCAACAGCCCCCTCTGCCGCACCTGCACCTATTATCGTGTGTATCTCATCAACAAACAAAATAATATTGGGGTTTTTGGCTACTTCCGCCATAACGTTTTTTAATCTCTCTTCAAATTCGCCCCTATATTTTGCACCTGCTATCATACCCGATATATCAAGAGTAACGAGTATTTTTCCGCTCAACGTTTCGGGAACGTTTCCCTCTACAATTTTTTGCGCTAATCCCTCGGCAACCGCAGTTTTACCAACTCCGGGTTCTCCGATAAGACAAGGGTTGTTTTTTGTTCTTCTTGACAGTATCTGAATTACTCTCTGAGTTTCTGTATCTCTGCCTATAATAGGATCAAGCTTTCCCTCTTTCGCCATAGCGGTAAGGTCTCTTCCATACTGCTTAAGGGTAGGCGCATCTTTAAGCTGAGATTTATTCTGATTCTTTTTGTTGTCCCCCATTTTTGAATCCGACGGCTGATAATCGTCAAATCCGCCGTCTCCCACGCCCTTGATATAAGCAACGAGGTCGTTTGCCAGATCGTTTAAATTAACTCCCTGCGCCGAAAGTATTCTAACGGCAACACAGTCACTTTCCGAGAGAAGTCCCAAAAGCAAATGTTCAGTTCCTATATAATTTTGACCAAGCCTCATAGCCTGATATGCCGATGATTCTATAATCTTTTTGGTTCTGGGCGTCATATCAGCCGCACCCACGTTTGTCGGTCTGCCTTGTCCCGATATTTCTTTGACCATATTTTTGGAATCATCAAGAGATGCCGAACGTTTTTCAAGAAGCTTTGATGCAATACCGTCACTTTCCGACATAAGCCCTAACAAAATATGTTCGCTTCCAACGTAAGTATGTCCAAATGATCTCGCATATTCAAGCGCCTTATCAAGCGCATTCTGTGCTGATTGAGTAAACCTGCTGTTCATAAAACTCCACCTTTCCTTTCACTGATTTAACTGTTAAAAGGCTATTTCTTTTCTTAAATAATCCGCTCTTAAAACGTCTCTGTCATATTCATTTATATTGTTTCCACCCGAACGGATTATCAAATTTGCGGGAAGAACGTTGATCATTATGTCTCCCATTTTTTCGTAACCTAAGTCATTGATAATGCCGAGCGCAATCCCAAGTCTTACGTCTGAAAACAGCTTCATAAACTCTTTTGAGCTCATAATACCGGCGTATCTTAATATACCGTAAGCTCTGCCTACTCTGTCCGAAATTGCCGAATAGTTATCGCTCTTAAGTATATTTCTCGCACTCCGCTCTTTTTCGCATATTTGATTTACTATATTGTTAAGTTTCTTTATTGTATCTTCTTCCGTAACACCCATAGTTATACGGTTAGAAATTTGGTACAGACAGCCGTCGGGTTCGGACCCTTCCCCGTACATTCCTCTTATAACAAGTCCTAACTTTGACAACTGCAAAGATAAACTCTCCATAGAACGAGTCATCGTCAACGCGGGTAAAAACAACATAACCGACGCACGCATAGCAAGTCCAAGATTTGTAGGACAATGCGTTAGATAACCCAACTCTCCGCTAAACGCTATATTAAGATTATCGTCAAGTTTATCGTCATAAATACAAGCATTTTTATATGCTTCATCAAGCGCCAATCCCGGCATGATACACTGAAGTCTTATGTGGTCCTCTTCACATACCATAGCCGATACGTTGTCATTTTCATTCATTAGAAGAACATGAGGCAAACTCTTTTTTGCAAAATTATGGCTGATAAAATGTTTTTCAACCAAAGCCTGTACCTCGATATTAGACATTTCTTTTAAATCGATCTTGTTAAAACTGTCGCCTAAAGCCTTCGTAACCTTTTCAATTATTTCCTCACACGATGTTTTGTCAAGTTTTAAATCAAAGGGATAGTCGGCAATATTTCTGGCAAATCTTATTCGAGACGATACGACAACGTCGTTTTCTTTTCCTTTTTCATTATACCAAGCCATTATATTCACCGTCCCATCTCATTTTCAAGCGCTCTTATTTCATCACGCAAATCAGCCGCTTTTTCAAACTCCTGCTCGGAAACAGCAGTCTTAAGTTCTTCTTTCAATTCGTTTATTCTATCTTCTTTTGTTTGTTTTTCTTTGTACTTTTTCGGTCTCTTGCCAACATACTTAGCCTTACCGTGAATACTTTCCACACTCTTCTTCAGTTCTTCTGCAAAAACCTTGTAGCACTCGGCGCAACCGATCTTTCCCGTCTTAACCAGATCATCAAACGTTGACGAACAAAGTGTGCACCTCTTTTTCTCGGTAATCATAGGTTTCTTTTTATCATAGTTTATTCCAAACAAGTTATTAAAAGTACCAAATCCAAAATCAAATCCGTCAAACACCGAATACATATTTAAGCTTATTTTACCCTCTTTTTGAAGTTTTTCAGCGCACTCTTGACACAAAGCGTATTCGACTGTTTGTCCGTTTACGGTCTGTTTATAATATATTTCAGCATTATTTTTTCCGCATTCTTTACAAATCATAACTATAATCTCCTTTATATTATTATAACCCTTGTCTAACCCTCTTTATTTTACTTCATCAGCCTTAAAATAATGTGACGCAAAATGTCAGCTCGTAAAGTATTTCTTGCAGAAATCGGTAGTTTGCCCAAAGCGGTGTTAGATACCGTACTTGACAAAAGAACGTACTCCCTCTCAGTTATTACGTCTTTATCATACAGATTGACCAAAAAAGCCAAAGCCTCTTTTTCTTCAACCGAATCTCCTACGGCATATAAGAAATGCATCAAGTACTCGTCCTTACCCATCTGTTTGCGTATGATCTTGATATACCCACCGCCGCCTCTTCGGCTTTCGATTATATATCCTCTTTCGGGCGTAAAGCGAGAAGTTATAACGTAATTTATCTGACTTGGAACACAACCGAGCCTTAGTGCAAGATCGTTTCTTTTTATCTCGGTCTCTCCCTGTCCTTCGTTTATCATCTCTTCTATTAATTTTGCAATTGCATCTGATATAAGCATTTTTACACTCCTTATAGATTGACTTTGACTATCTTTGACCTTTATTCTATTTGTATTTTAGCACAAAGGTCAAAGAAAGTCAATACCCTAATTATAATTTATTTTTACAAATTTTCTCCCCTCAATAATTTCTGTTTCTTATTCTAATAAAACATTACCGTCTATATCGGTTGACTTGATCGCATTATAAACACCTGAAAGTATGTCCCACGTCGTTGACGTTGTGACACCCGTTTCTTTTATTCCAAACAGACGTTGAAAGGCTTTCACAGCATTCTCAGTTTGCTCATCATACACCCCATTTACCGTTAAATCAGGGATTTCGTCATAAAACTTCCCCACTTCATTCAGATAACCTTGCAAATATCTAACTTCTGCCCCCACACTCCCCAAAATAAGAATATTACCGAAATACGATGCCGCACTTTCCGAAAAAGCGCTTGGCGGTAGGGTTGAGTAAAGGCTTTCATATACGTCCAACAAATAGTTCCACACACCACTATCAACAATTCCGTTTGGCTCAAATCCAAATATTCTTTGAAATGACACTACCGACTGATACGTTTTTTCACCAAACACACCTATTATCTGCGGCGGCAACACCCTATTATCAAACACCGAAACAAAATACAGATAATACTGCAACAGCTTAACTATGTTACCTACACTCCCATAACTTAGATCAGCTCTCAATTCGGGAAGTATCTCCGACAGCTCGATCCCCATTTCCACAAGGTTATTTAATTGTTTTACACTGTTATAAATATATAAAAGCTTATAATATGTATCTTTTTCAAAGTAACCGGTTGGGTTTAGGTCAAATATTTTTTGAAACTCGATTACAGCATTAACTGTCGCATCATCATAAAGACCGTTTACGTTTTCTATTTTGGGAATAGTTACATAGTTTGCCCCTACTCTGTTTAAAGCTAATTGAAGTGAGCTGACAGAACTGTTTCTTTCCATAGGGTATATAGGGTAAGTCAGCATTAATTCATTAGGTAACCCCGAAACAATAGCATCTTTTACGATATAAATATTTCTTCCGTATGCGTATTTTAATATTTCTTCGTAACTCATACCGTTTTCTGCCATTTCAATACTGCTTTCAACAGACAGTCCTCTGCACCTTATACTGTCATAACATATCTCGGCAGATATAGGCATATTTTCATTTTCTCTAGATATATATTCGTTAAAAATATTATCAACTATTCTGTTTACGTTGTCATAAGTCGGATGCATATACACGTAAAGTTGGTCAACGTCAGGATCATTCGTTATGTCAAAATTATATCCCCTCGTTCTGTAAAATCTGCTTAATATTCTGTTTAAAGCAAGGGTAATTTGCGCGTAAATTATAGCATACAGAGCATCCGTAGGAATATTTGGGTCAAGCTGACTCGATGAAACGCTTTTTATGTAGTCGGGAAAAGACACCGTGACATTATCTGCCTCCGAATCGACTTTCCCCATATGAATGGTTATATATGCGGGTATTTCAGGAAATGAATAATCGTTTGTCATACGCAACACCTCTATTAAAATTTAGATAGTCGGAAACATTTCAACCTTCTGTATTGACACAAAATCCTCTTTGATAGGAATGTTATCGATTCTTTTTTCCAGAAAATTATTTGCTGACACTACTATACTATTATCGTTACCTACATTTAAAAAAATATATTCGCTCTTACCGTCCTTTCCCGTTTCATAGCGCCTTATATTATTGCCGTCTGATACCTCAATAGCAGCTTGTTCTATCGGAACAGCCGAATTTGCATATCTTACGTTAACCAAAAGATAACCTCCGCCAGTGTTGTTCATAAAGTAATCTCCCCATTCTTTTTTTAACAGTATATGCAAAAACAAAAAAACGGATAAATTTTGGCAAAAAAATAAAGAAAAAAAAAGTGTGTAGAAATAATCTACACACTTTAAAATGATTTTTCTTTTTAATTAGTTGTTTTTGTTGAGGAGTGAAAGGATATCGTCAAAATCCGTATCGGAAATGCCGTCTCCTACTTCGTCGCTGGTTGCTTCATCAGCATATTTATTTCTGAAAAGAGAGCCGTTGTCATCAAAATCCTCTGCTGCAACTGTTGAATCAACTCTGTCTTCCTGAGCTACGGGCTTTGCGTAAGACTCACTTGCAGAGCTTTTTTTTGCAGATTCAAAACCTGTTGCAATAACGGTTACCTTCATCTCATCTTCAAGGTTCTTATCAAATGTAGCACCCCAAATAACCTGTGCATCGGGATGAGCTTCATTCTTGATCATGCTTGAAGCAATATCAACTTCTTCAAGAGCGATATCGGGAGATGCAGTAATGTTAACCAAAATACCTCTTGCACCCTTGATAGATGTTTCGAGCAAGGGACTGGAAATAGCAAGTTTTGCAGCCTGTTCAGCCTTATCCTTACCTGTAGCCTGTCCAACGCCCATGTGCGCGTTACCTGCATTTGACATAATTGCAGTTACGTCAGCAAAGTCAAGGTTAATAACACCTGTAACGTTGATAAGTTCGGAAATACTCTGTACACCCTGTCTCAAAACGTCGTCTGCTATAATAAACGCGTTGAGAAGTGTAAGTCTTGTTTCAGAAACCTGCTTGAGTCTTTCGTTGGGGATAATTACGAGAGAGTCAACGCACTCGCCGAGCTTCTTGATTCCCTCTTCTGCGAGTTCCATTCTCTTCTTACCTTCAAAAAGGAAAGGCTTTGTAACGATACCTACTGTAAGTATTCCCATATCTTTTGCAATCTTTGCAACTACGGGAGCAGCACCTGTTCCTGTTCCGCCACCCATACCTGTGGTAATGAATACCATATCGGTTCCGCGAAGAATGTTTGCAATTTCTTCTGAGCTTTCTTCTGCTGCGCGATGACCGATCTCAGGGTTAGCTCCGGCGCCTCTGCCTCTTGTAAGTTTTTCTCCGATTACGATTTTATGTGTTGCGCCCGATGTTTCAAGCACCTGTTTATCTGTATTAACTGCAATAAATTCTACGCCTCTTACACCTGCTTCGATCATACGGTTTACAGCGTTTGTACCGCCGCCGCCGACACCTACAACTTTAATTACAACACCGCTGTTGTTTGCTTCTTCAAACTCGAATGCCATTTTTGCTTCCTCCTATATTATAAATCCTGTATTATTTAACTTAATTTACGTTTTTAAACATTGTTTTTACCACAAAATACGGCAATTATACAATGTCTATATATAAAATATGATAATACTTTTTATCATTTTTGGCAAGTTATTTTTAAATTATTAACGATATATTTACATTTTGAGCCTAAATTTTTCCAAAAATATGTACTCTCCGTCAGTTATCAAGAATAACCGAACCTACCGTTATATCGTGCGCGTCAACCGTTCCCGATTGTTCAGGTTTAAACTCATTGATCATAAGTTTTGCAAAAGTCAATTTCATTTCAGTTTCGCTGTTATCGCCGAGATAAATTCTAAATCTGTCCTGATAAGTTACATATATATTATATTTAGATGAAATATCGATTTCAGTCAATTCAGACGCGATCTCGTGTTCGGTAACGTTTTTGATAAACGTACCTATATAGTCAAATGCAAGTTGTTTTGTAAATTCTATCTCCTGTCCGACTATAGCGCTTTTTACGTCAGACAATAACAACAGTACAAGCTTATCTTCTCGATTCAGGTTTGGATCTGCATCCGTTTTCTCAAGAACTCTTAACGTCGAGGACAAAACGAAATATTCTCCGCATATCTCGGTATAGTAAATAGGTATCTCTTCTGTAATTCTAAAAGTCAACGTTGACGGAAGAGTTCGCCTGATCACCACTTCGTTTATATACGGATAATCTGACATGATCAAACCCTTTGCACTCTTTTTGTTTATAGCATAAAGATTTTGACCAACCTCAATTCCGCTTGAATATACGATCTGCTCTTCGGAATATCTCTCGTTTCCTACGACCTTTATATCCTCAATCTTTAAAAACAGCGCCATACACACTATTATAAAAACAAAGCAAAGTACAATTGAGATCAATATATAATTAATACGCCGAAAAATTATCTTATGCCTTTTTTTCGCCATCAACCGTTCAAAAGTATCTCTATTGACAAGCTCGGCATTGGATATTTCCGGATTATTATATAATTCTCTGTCCATTTTAATCCTTTATCCTTTTTTGTTTTCTACAAGTTTTTTTACACCGTCATAAATAATCTTGTTTGCATTATCAACAGCGAACGAACTGATATTATTTCCCATATTTTTTAATTTTCTATCGTCAAATATCAATTCTTCTACTGCCTTTATTATAGAATCTTCTTTAAGATCCTTTTCTTCAAATACAATCGCAGCATCCTTCTTTTCAAGCTCTACCGCATTCTTATACTGGTGATTATCGGTTACGTTGGGAGAGGGGATAAGAATACAAGGCTTTTTCAGCATCGCAAGTTCAGAAAGTGTCATAGCACCAGCCCTTGATATAACAAGGTCGGCTTCCGCCATTTTCTTCGGCATATCGTAAATATACTCAACAAGCTGAAGATTTTCACACTTATCTAAATTATATTCTTTAAACATCTTCTCTGCGGTTTCTTTTTCAATAGCACCCGATGCGTGAATATGAAGGACTTCACTATGGAGACATGAAAAACCTTTCATAAGACGAAGCATTTCTTCGTTTAACCGCATAGCACCCATACTTCCGCCGTAGGAAAGTATCATTTTCTTATATCCCGACTTTAATTCGCCTTTATTCTGATTATCGGTCTCAAAACCGCCTATCAAAGGGTTTCCCACCCTTACTGCCTTTTGGGGATATTTAAGTTTTTTAATGGTTGCCTCAAAATTAGTATACACTATATCGACATATTTTTCAAGCATACGTACTGCAACGCCGGGAAGTGCATTCGATTCGTGCAAAACAGTAGGTATTCCCAAATCTGCCGCAGCCTTGCAAACAGGCCAACATACGTACCCGCCCGTTCCGATAACAACGTCGGGTTTAAATTCTTTTATAAGCTTTTTAGCTTTATAAACAGACGTTACTGCCAAATACAAGGTCTTTAAATTGGAAAGCGTTAATTTTCTTCTTAAGCCCTGAATATCAACATGATAAAGCTCGTAATCAAACTTCGGAACAAGTTTATTCTCTATTCCTCTGCTCGTTCCGACAAAGGCAATCACACTGTCCTTTTCTTGTTCTCTTATAGTATTAGCTATGGCGATCGCGGGATTTACGTGTCCACCCGTTCCGCCGCCCGTCATAAGAACTCTCACGAAACTTAATCCTCCTTTTTTGGCAATAAAATATATATCTTACTTCTGTTGATATGAATATCTTGAAATAGAAAGAACTATTCCCATCTCAACGAGCAAAATAATGAGCGATGAGCCGCCGTAACTGAAAAACGGAAGCGATATACCCGTATTAGGTATGGTGTTTGTTACAACTGCCATATTAAGAACTGCTTGTATTCCAACCTTTGATACTATACCTATAACGGTAAGCTTTGAAAATGTGTCAGGAGCTTTTTGAGCAATAACAAGCCCTCTCCACACGAAAGCAATAAACAAGCTTATAGTCGCCAACGCTCCTACAAATCCCAATTCTTCGCATATAATTGCAAATATAAAGTCATTTTGAGGCTGTGAAACGAACATATGCTTTTGCAAACTCTGTCCAAGTCCAACTCCGAAAAATCCGCCCGAACCTACGGCGTTAAGTCCTTGAATGGTCTGCCACGTTTCAGACTGGCTTGAATAATTTTCGGGATGCATCCATATATCTATACGGCCTCTCGCGTACGGAACAAGCATTATAATACCCAATATCAGAGTACCGAATGTACCTGCCGCACCAAGCAACCACTTTAATTGACCGCCTGCTGAAAAAATAACACAAGCGCCTATCAAAAACAGAATTATAACACCCGAAAAGTGTTTTTCAAGCGCAACGAGAAAACACACACCCAAAACTATTCCGAAAGGAATACCAAGTCTTCTTATAACAGGTTCCCACTTCGTTTGATGTTTGAAAAGATATTTCTCGCTGTCGGAGAAATATTTTGCAAGCATAAGTACTATTCCGAGCTTCATAAACTCTGACGGCTGAACACCAAATCCCGTTCCCGGAATGATCAGCCATCTCTTTGCTTCGCCCTCTGCCGTACCGATAACCAGAACCGCCAAAAGAGCCACACATATTCCGATAAACAAATGAGGAGTATATTTTTTCATAAAACGGTAATCAATAACGTTTGCCACAAACAGCATACCCAAAACGCCTAAAGTAACGAACGTTATCTGCTTTTGAATAAAATAATAACTGTTCCCCCTCGACGCCAAAGCGTAAGCGTAACTTGCGCTGAATACCATAACAGAACCAAAACAGATCAAAACAATAACCAAAATCAAAAAGGTTCTGTCCATATCCCCTTTTATTCTTACTATATCGTTGTCTTTTACAATATCTTTATTGCTTACACTTTTTTTAGGTTTTAATATCTTTCGTGTACGCACTTTTGTATTGCGTTCATTTTTAGACTGAACTTTTTTGTCCATAATCAAATCATTCCCCAATAAGCTATTGCACAACAAATCACGGATACAAGACTGAACACTCCGACGATTTTGATCTCACTCCAACCGCTTTTTTCAAAGTGATGGTGTATGGGACTCATTTTGAATATTCTTTTTCCGGTAAGTTTAAATGACGTAACCTGAAGCATAACCGACAAAGTTTCAGCTATATATACAAGTCCGCATATAACGATGATCAACGGCTGATCTACTAAAAACGCAAGACCTACGACCATTCCGCCGAGGAAAAGAGAACCCGTGTCTCCCATAAACACTCTTGCAGGATAAAAATTGTAAACCAAAAAGCCTATACAGCTTCCAAGTGTTATCGCCGATAAAATCGCAGTTTCTCCGTTACCTAACACAAACGCGCATACTGCAAAAAATGCAGACACTATCGAAGTTATACTTGCCGCTAAACCGTCAATTCCGTCGGTAAGGTTAACACTGTTAACTATACCCGTTATCAAAATAAGCGCAAATACATAATAGAAGATTCCGAGATTTAATTCAACTGATGTAAACGGTATCTTCAAAACGGTAGTAAGTCCACCTTTTAATACCATAAAATAAATATACAAAGCCGCAACAATAAGCTGAAGAAGATATTTATTTCCCGCTGTCAATCCTTCGTTCTGCTTTTTAAAAAATTTAGCATAGTCGTCGATAAAACCTATACATCCGCAAAGAAACGCGAAGATATAAGTTATAACCATACGCCACATATCAACGTTATCTAATTTAATACAAGAAATAACACCCAAAGTTACAAATATAATCAACGATGAGAAAATAAATCCCAAACCGCCCATCGTGGGAGTTCCCTCTTTGGACTTGTGCCAACGGGGCCCTATTTCAAGTATTTTTTGTTCCATCTTAACACTTTTAAGTATGGGGATCAATATTCGCTCCGCTATAACGGTTATTATCAACGTTAACACAAAAGCCGCTATAAAATACAAATACATAATTCTTCCCCCATTCTTAAACAAGATGTTCTATTACTTTTTCAAGAGCTACTGCTCTACTCGCCTTAAACAAGACCACGTCTCCGGCAGATAAGTCTTTTTCAAGCAAATCAGCCAAACCTTTAGGATCATCAAGCTGATTGTAAGCTATAATAGAAGATTCGTCAAAACCTTCTTCAAGGCAACCAACTGCAATTCCAAGTGCCATTTCACCGTATGTATACAGCTTATGTATTCCCAAACTTGCAGCGTATGCACCCACAGATTTGTGTAATTCGTGAGATCTGTCACCAAGTTCTCGCATCTCTCCCAATACGGCTACGGTCTTTCTGTTTTTTCCGAGTTCGGCTAATACCGACAGTGACGCTTTCATAGATTCGGGACTTGCATTGTAACAGTCCTCTATTATCGTATAGCCTTTGTTTTCATATATTTTTTGTCTCATGCCCGAGGGCCTGTAATTCTTAAGTCCCCCTCTTATCTCACAATCAGACATATTCGCTAATCTGCCCGTTATAAATGCCGCCATAGCGTTATACACGTTATGCATACCCAAAGTAGGGATTACAACGTCTTTTATCTCTTCGCCTTGATATACCATATCAAAGACCGTATTTTTCTCGTTTTGTCTGATGTTTTTACCGAATACGTCTACGTTTTCGTTTACTACCCCAAAACTTAAAGCTCTGCAGAAACTCTGTCTCTTATCCCAAAGAAGCGGCTCGTCACCGTTATATACAAGTGTACCCGTATCCTTCAAGCCCTCTGTGATCTCAAGCTTTGCTTTGCAGATATTTTCTCTGCTTCCCAACGATTCAAGGTGTGACGTTCCGATATTCGTAATAATTGCAACATCAGGACGGGCAATTTTCGTCAATACCGATATTTCACCTAAAGAACTCATTCCCATTTCGGCAACAACAGCCTTGTGTATACTGCTTAAAGCCGAGAGAGTAAGACTTATTCCGTATACTGTATTGAAGTTTCCGCCGCTTTTATGCGTCGGATATTTTTCTGCAAGAACGTATGAAACAAACTCTTTTGTCGTCGTCTTTCCGACACTTCCCGTAACACCGACTGTAAAAGGATTTATCTTTTCCCTGCAGCTAGTCGCTATTTCCGATATCGCCTTGATAGTATCGTCAACCAATATATAATTACCCGTATAATTTTCGGGAATTTTTTCGCACATAACACACACAGCGCCGTTCTTGACTGCACTTTCGATATACTTGTGTCCATCGGTATTTTCGCCCTTTACAGCCACAAATAAAGTCTTTTCGCCAACTTCGCGAGAGTCTATTGAAATGCTTTTTATTTCCGTATCAGAATTACTCTCTCCCTTGCACAACAAAGACAATATTCTACTGTCAAACTTTTCCGATAATTCAATAATCATTTTTCTTAAACCTCTTACCAGCCGCATTTACGGCTATTTCTATTTCGCTGAAATATCTTTTCCCCGAAAGGTCTATTTCATAGTCTTCATGTCCTTTTCCCGCCAACAATATTATATCGTCAGAACAGGAATTCATTATAACGTATTCTATTGCTTCTTTTCTGTTTTCTATAACCTTATACGGTCTTTCCTTGTCAATACCTTTAAGTATATCCTTGATAATACATATAGGATCTTCGCTTCGGCTGTTATCTGACGTTATAACCGTAAAATCAGCTAACTTTGAAGCTATTTTTCCCATAACGCTTCTTTTCGTCTTGTCTCTGTCACCGCCGCACCCAAAAAGTACGGTTATTTTTTGGTTGTCTTCTTTAAAATCACGTATGCACTTCAACACCTTTTCCAAAGCATCGGGTGTGTGTGCATAATCAATGTACAAATTAAGATCAGTATTAGGAAGTTCGACCTTTTCAAGTCTTCCCTTTACGTTTTTTACACAATTTATTCCTTGTTGAACGTATATTGGATCAACACCGTCACACAACGCCGCCGTTGCCGCCGCCATTGTGTTGTATACGTTAAAATAGCCACACAATTCCGACTTTATTTCCACCCTGCATTTAGGGGTAACAAGGTCATATTCAAAGCCTTTGGCACCAAACATCTTCAGATTTTCAATATAATAATCAGCCATAGTTGAATTTAATGAATAGAAGTATTTTCTTCCCTTTGCATCTTTTCCAACTCTTTCGAAATAGCTGTTATCATAATTCAATACGCTTAATTTTGAACTTGAAAACAGTTTTGCTTTTGCAGATGCGTAATTATCCATATTTAAGTGAAAATCAAGATGTTCTTCTGTAAGATTTGTAAATACAGAATTATCAAACTCAACACCGAAAAGTTTATCCAATGCCAAAGCGTGTGACGACGCTTCCATAACGATCGTATCAAAACCGTTATCAAAACTGTGCCTCAGTTTTTTAAAAAGATCTTCGGAATCATCGGTAGTCAGTCCTCCGTCAAGAGTTCCGTACGTATCAACGATCATCCCCGACTTTCCGTATATCTCGGACAATATTCTGCAAGTGGAAGTTTTTCCGTTCGTACCCGTTACGGCAACCATTTTTAACTCCCTCTCGGGATTTCCGTAACGTTTGGCGCACATCAAAGCCAATACCTTTCTGGTGTTTTCAACTCTGATATACGGTAATCCGCATGATATGATCTGCTCGTTTACGTATTCAACCACAAGAAACGCGCAACCATTTTCTTTTACGCTTTCTATAAACAAATGTCCGTCGTTTTTTAATCCCTTGATACATACGAAAATGTATCCTTCTTTTACTTCATAACTTCTTGACGTTATACCTTTTATTTCAACGTCAAAGCATGTGACGTTTGTTTCCTTTACTTCAACGTTTTCAAGATAATTATAAAGCCTCAAAACACCAAAACCTCCGAATGTTAAATATTATATTTTAACATCCGTAAGATTTATGTGTTAGTCTGTACCGTCAGTATGTCTGAACTGTACCGTTACAACACTTCCCTTGGGAACGATTTCACCTGCCACAGGAGACTGACTTACAACTCTGGCGCCCACGCCCTCATCATAGTTCATAGCTCCTTCGATCTTTATATTAAATCCTTTGTTTGTCAACGTCGTATTACAGAACGTTGCCGTCATATCAATAACGTTCGGAACCGTAACGTAATCATTCTTTTCGGGAGTTTCATTTCCGAGATAGAATATGACTTTACCCGTACTTCTGAGAACCGAGCTCTGTCCGGGCGGAACTTGAGCCGTTACGTGCGTTCCTTCGCCGACAAATTCATAGGCTAAACCTTGGTTCTTTATATTCATAGTAGCGCTTTCAACGGTAAATCCAACGTAATTCCATACGTTTACGTGCGCTTTCTTCTGATAATCTTCATCGTATGACGTTTCGACACCTAAATAGGGCAAAACTTCTTCAAGTAAGTTTGATATATAGGGTGCGGCAACCATACTTCCGTATATTGTGCTACCCAAAGGTTCGTCACAAACTATAAGAACTGCGATTTGCGGATCGTCTGCGGGAGCATACGCCACACATGAACCTACGTATAAATACGAATTTCCGTTTTCGTCGAGAATGTCTCTCTTCTGCGACGTTCCCGTCTTTGCGGCAACTTTATATCCCAAAACGTAAGCGTTTTTAGCTCCACCGTCGCCCGAAACACCTTCTTCAAGTATTGTTGACAGATATTTTGACGTACTTTCGCTTATTACCTGTCTCTTAACCTTCGTATCAAAAGATTCAATAACGTTTCCGTCAGAATCTACAACTTTATCAAGAACGTGAGGGGTGACAACATATCCGCCGTTCGCAACAGCCGATATTGCCGTGATCTGCTGAATGGGAGAAGTTTTAAACGTCTGACCGAATGAGTATACCGACAATTCAACGAGATTTAATCCGTTACGGCTAACGTAAAGACCGCTTGCCTCTCCGCGAAGGTCAATTCCCGTTTTGCTTGTATATCCAAAATCGGTAAAGTAATCGTAAAACAACTGTGAGCCTATTCTTTGACCTACCCTTACAAGTGTCGGGTTACACGACTGCTGAAGTGCGCGTGAGAAAACCATTGTTCCGTGACCGGAAGTCTTGTGACAGTGAATAGGCGCTCCGTAACCTTCAACTTTAATATGTCCGACACAAGTAAATGTTTCCGTAGGATTTATAAGATTTTCTTCTATCGCCATTGACGAAGTTATAACCTTAAACGTCGATCCCGGCTCGTAAAGCCACGAAACAGCCTTGTTATTCCAAGAAGAATACAAAAGCTCGTTGTGTTTTTGTTTGTATTCGTCAGTACCCTGAACAAGATTCATTCCGTCAAGCTGTGCCAAAAGTTCGTCTGACAAAACTGCAGGGGAATTTAAATTATACGAAGGATACTGCCCCATAGCGAGTATTCCGCCGGTGTTTACGTCCATAACGATACCCGTTACACCGCCGCCCGACTTTGACTCTTCGTAGCTCTGTTTCAACTGCTTTTCAAGAAGCTGTTGTATACGCATATCAATTGTCGTTACAACACTGTATCCGTTTTCGGCATTGATATAGCTTTCATATTTAAAAGGCATATCCATACCAAGTCCGTTTTTCGCCGTTATGTATCTTCCGGGCGTACCCGTAAGATATTTATCGTACTGGAGCTCAACGCCGTAGCTTCCGCCGTCGGTTCCCATAAATCCCAAAACATTTGCCGCCAATGAGTCGTAAGGATAATATCTCTTCGTGGTCGCTTCAAGGTGTATCTGCTTTTTTAAGTCATTTTCCTGAATAAACGCCAACACTCTGTCGGCATCGTCTTTTTCGACGTTTTTCTTTATAGTCTCATCTGCTCTGTTTTCTCTTTTTGCTCTGTTGTATATGGTTTCATAATCAACGTCAAGCATATCCGAAAGGTTACGGCAAATAAATCTTGCCATTTCATCATCTACAATATCGACAGGAGAGATAAATACACGCCACACCGATACGTTCGTCGCTAATACAACGTTATTTTTATCAAGAATTTCTCCTCGGTCAGCAGAAACCGTGTTCGTTCTCTGTACCTGGTCGGTTACGCTTTGCTGATACTTTTTATGGTTTACTACCTGAATCATAAAAAGTCTGCCAACGATAACGCCCCACAGAATAACGAATATTATTAACACGGCAGTACTGCGTGTTTTTATGTATTTTGAAAGCCTTCCGTACAATCTTTTCACCCCTGTGACATCTTTTGTCTTGCGGCACACTTGCCTTTTTTAACCAAAATAGAGAGTAAAGAGTATATTCACAATACACCACTCTACCCTCATTTTCGCAAAATGCCTTACGCTATAAATTTATTCAGATTTAGTTTATATATTCCACCAACTGTCTGAAATTTTCGCCAATGGAACTCATTACGGTATTTATCAAACTGTCTTCTGTCGTTTCAGGTTCAATAACCTCGATTTTATCTTCGTTGCCGATTATTACGTATTGTTTCTGTACTTCATCGGACTTGACCATACCGAGTTCGTTCACAGCAGCACTTTCAATAACCCTAAGATCATTTTTAAACTCAACGTCAAGTCTCAAATCTTCCTCTTGCTTCTGAAGCTCGGACAATCTTCCCTGTAATGCCGAGATATCCTGGGTAAACTCATTGATCTGTGCCATGGTAAGCATCATAAACATGAACAGGACAGTGCAGATAACTGACACAAACACTACAGATGTCGGAAACGGTACTGTTTTCTTCGCCTTAATTGTCCGAACTTTTGGTAACTCTTTTACAGCAGCAACGACTTTTATATTATCTGATTCAAGCGCGTGTGATTTCACACCGGCGCGTGATTTTACATTTTTCTTCGCGGATACGTTATTTTTAGCCGAAACTTTAACCTCGCCTTCACGGACATTTTTCGACTTTTTGTTTTTTTCTTCATACGACTTTTCGTATGTCATCTCCGCTTCCCCCTAATCTTTCCCTATTTTTCCCAAAAACAGTTAATTTCCCACACTAACCGTTTTTATTTTTCTATAACCTTTCGGCAACCCTCAGTTTTGCGCTTCTTGATCTCGGATTTTCCTCCAGTTCCCTTTCCGAAGGTAAAATCGGTTTTCTTGAGACTAACTTAAGCACAGGCTTCTTTCCGCACATACATATCGGAAAATCCGGCGGACAAGTACATCCCTTAACCAATGATGCCATAGTCTTTTTTACAATTCTGTCTTCAAGCGAGTGGAATGATATTACGGCAAGTCTTCCGCCGACCTTCAATCTTTCGGCTGCCGAAGTGATCGCCGGTTCTATCGCATCAAGTTCGCCATTAACTTCAATTCTGATCGCCTGAAACGTCCTCTTTGAAGGATGAGGCCCGTCTATTCTCGCCTTTTGCGGTATCGCGCTCTTTATTATATCGGAAAGCTCGGAGGTAGTCTCTATCGGCTTTACACTTCTCGCTTCCTCTATAAACGAGGCAATTCTCGGAGCAAACTTTTCTTCTCCGTAATCGTATATTATCTGCTTTAACTTATCTTTTGAATATGTATTGACCACGTCATAAGCAGTTAAAGCATCGGATTTATTCATTCTCATATCAAGATAACCGTCGTTGTTATAAGAAAAACCGCGTTCCGCCGTATCAAGCTGATACGATGATACTCCAAGGTCGGCTATAACACCGTCAACCTCTTTTATTCCCAACTCATCAAGAACGCTTCCAACGTTTCTGAAGTTATCTTTTACAAATATAACTCTATCACTAAATTCTTTTAATCTTTGTTTAGCCGCCGTAAGAGCATCGTCATCACGGTCGATCGCTATATGCTTTCCGCCGTTCGTCAATCTCTTTACTATCTCGTACGAATGCCCTGCGCCTCCGGTCGTTAAGTCTACGTAAACACCGTCAGGTTTAATATCAAGCCCGTCTATACACTCCTGCAGCAAAACAGAGTAGTGAGAAAATACTATACTCATCAGAAACCAAGAGACATAAGCGTTTCTGCAAGTTCTTCCGAATTCATATCGTTCTCTGCGATCCACTTATCTTCGTCCCATACCTCAACGTGATTTCCAACGCCGATAACGTACACGTTCTTGTCAAGCCCCGCATACGCTTTATGACTCTGCGATATAAGCACTCTGCCTTGTCCGTCTATCTTCGTCTTAACGGCAGATGCCATAAGTGTTCTTTTAACACGTCTCGCTTGTATTTCAGGCAGTGAGTTAAGCTTTTCGGTAAACGCCTCCCACGCTTCTCTGGGATATACGGCTATACATTCGTCGATACCTTTTACAACAAACACCTCATCTCCCAACTCTTCTCTCATTGAAGAGGGTAAAAACATTCTGTTTTTCGGGTCTATAGAGTGCTTGTATTCTCCGGTAAACATACATTCTCCGATCATTTAACTCACCTCCTAATCTTTCGTCTTTTCTTAATACTTTTGTAACAGTCAAAAGGGTATAAAAAGCAGATGTCACCGTATGGTTTTAGCTGATGCTATACACTCAAAGTCTACTTTGCATCACCCACGCACCACTTAACTGACACTTCGCTACACTTTACACCACTCATATTGTATACCAACTCCCCAATTTTTTCAATAGTTTTTTTGCATTTTCTGTAACTTTATCATTTTGACCGTTATCGCACCTCTATTTTTGTACACTTTGCACAAACTTTTCTTTCTTTTCACAAATAATAGAACTTTTTCTCCCTTAATTTTTCTCCATTTTATCCAATTTTTTCATCTAATTGCACTAAAATTGTCCTTAGCACCAAAATCTACAGTTTAAACAACAAAAAACACCCTTTGTCTCATATAAACAAAGAGTGTTTTTTATCATTTTTTAACTTTATGCTTTCTTATTTATATACTCTGCTACGCCCTTGGGTACGTAAGGCGTTATATCTCTGCCGTACTTTATCATATCGCGGACAAAAGTTGAACTGATGTGCTTATATTCGGGCAACGAAGGGACAAACACAGTGTCGTATCCGCCTATACTTCTGTTAATCGCAAACAAATCGTATTCATATTCAAAATCGATCGTATCACGAACGCCTTTTACTATATAATCAATATTTTTGCTCTTCGCATAATCCACCACGAGAGTATCAGTAATATCGGTATATACGTTTTCAAATTCACTGACCGCTATCTTCATCATATTGTAGCAGTCTTCTCCGGTAAAAATACCCTTACCCTTTTTTTCGGTATTCTGAAAAACCACAACGTACACCTCATCAAAAATCGAAGCGCATCTTTTTATTATATCGTAATGACCGATTGTAACAGGATCAAAACTTCCCGGTATTAATACTCTTTTCATATGTTTTCCCCCTCGGTCTCCGCATTTTTACTCAGCACACTTATATAAACGCGCCCGTATTTGTTGTGCTTAATAAGTTCAAGGCCCTGACAACCGTATTCTACGTCGTCTTCGGACTCGCAAATAACTTTAGCGTTATGGTTAAGCATATCATTTCTCACAAGACAGTCAAGTATATCCGGAATTATCTTTTGAATGTACGGCGGATCAAGAAACACGATATCATACTTTTCCTTGCCCCTTAACCCCCTCAAAAAGTCTTTATAATCCATATTAACTATTTTGCACTTATCGATAAGCTTTGTCTTTCGCGCGTTTTTCTTAACAATCTCCATAGCCTCAAGGCTTTTTTCAACGAAAGTACAGCTCAAAGCGCCTCTGCTCAAAGCTTCAAGACCAAGCTGTCCGCTTCCTGCAAAAAGATCAAGCACCTTTCTGTTTTCAAGCTCAAATTGAAGCATACTGAATACAGACTCTTTCACCCTCTCGCCCGTCGGTCTCGTATCAAGCCCCTCAAGCGTCTCAAGCTTTATTCCTCTTGCCACACCCGTAATTATTCTCATATAAAGTCACTTCCTCTCGTCTTGACGGAAATAGTTAAAAACATTCTCCGCATTCTTTTCGCTTATTCCTTTGATCGCCTTTATTTCATCAAGCGATGCTTCTTTTAATGCAGACAGGCTCTTAAAACCTGCCAACAACTTTTTAGCCTTTTCCCTGCCTATTCCATCTATCTGTTCAAGAGACGATTTTTTCATCGTCTTCTCTTTTGACGCTCTCATTTTCGATATGGTAAATCTGTGTACCTCTTCCTGAAGCTTATATATAAACATATAAACCTGCTTTTCTTTTGCAATACTTATCTCATTTTCCTCATCGCAAAGGGTTCGCGTTTTATGATAGTCATCCTTAGCCATACCGAAAACGGGAATATTGATCCCCTTATCCGCCAAAAGCTTCTTTATGACCGAAACGTGTCCCTTTCCGCCATCAAGCAAAATAAGATCGGGAAGTTTGGAAAAGCCTTCGTCGCCGTTTTTCGCCCTTTCAAAACGTCTTTCTATAGCTTCGCTCATAGATGCATAATCGTCTTGTTTATCAGAAATATTTTTCATCTTAAACAAGCGATATTCTTTCTTTTTCAGTCTACCCTCTTCGGCAACTATCATTCCAGCCGTCAAGTTCTCCTTGCCGTAATTTGATATATCGTAACACTCGATCCTATCAGGTACGACCTCAAGTCCCAAAAGCGAACTCAACTTAACAAGTATAAGCTCGTCCGACTCCTTAACCTCTTTATATTGGTATGCGTGACGTGCGGCATTTTCATATACCATATCGCAAAGCTTTTTGTTTTCACCGCGTTCGGGAGTTTTTATGTTGACCTTTCTGTCTGCCATAAGACTTAAAGATTCGAACAGTCCGTCCTTCTCTTCACCTAAGTCAAAAGAAAGCAATATCTCTCGCGGTACGTCTCCCCTCTTTGCATAAAAATCATATAAAAACGATTGCAGATCAGTTGCATTCAAAAGCTCATCGGGGGTAAATATAAAGTTCTCACTGCTTATTATCCTACCCTCTCTTACGAAAAAAACGGCTATACATGACACAGCATCATCCGAATAGAGTGCAAAAATATCGTGTTCGGAATCGGGAGAACCAACGATCTTATGCCTCTGCCATACTTTAGATAAAGCATCGATCCTGTCTCTGTATACAGCTGCCGACTCAAACATAAGATTGTCCGAAAAAAATTCCATTTTTTCGTTAAGTTTCTTCTTGACCTCAGTAAAAGAACCACGCAAAAACAATACTATTTGTCTATAAATATCTTTATACTCTTCGCTCGAAATTTTACCCGTACAAGGACCTACGCAGTCGCCTATCTGCGAATAAAGACAAGGCCTCTTCTTCCCGATATCCCTCGGAAAATTCATATTGCAAGAATGAACCTTAAAACACTTTTGAACCGTCTTTAAAACACCGTAAGCCGAAGAAACAGATGCGTACGGCCCAAAATATTTCGCGCCGTCATTTTTTCTCGTATATGCAACCTCAAGCTTGGGATAATCATCGCTAAGCTGTATACGAATATACGGAGAATGCTTCCCGTCCTTCAGTTTTATATTATATTTGGGAGAATACTGTTTGATAAGCTGACTTTCTAAAGCTAAAGCCTCATTTTCCGTGTCTGTTAAAATATAATCAAAATCATTAACCCGAGATACCATAAGCACAGTCTTTCTGTCGTGCTTACTGTTTTTTCTGAAATACTGTGATACCCTGTTTTTAAGCGCCCGTGATTTGCCGACGTATATTACTTTCTTCGACTCATCGCGCATTATATATACGCCGGGAGACAGAGGTAAATTCAACGCTTTTTCAAGCAAATACTCAATATTCTGCGACACGTTTCCCCATCTCCTTCTCTTAATTTATATGATCATCTTAAGTATAACACAAAAAATACAAAAAAGACGGACAAAGCCACAAATGTCAATGTCCGTTTTAAAACAAATTTTTTATTGATTATTCGCCAAATCCTGTATTAACAAGTTCGATCAAGCCCTCAACAGCTTCGTTTTCATCGGGACCGTCTGCCATAACCGTGATAGTCATACCCTTAACGATACCTAACGAGAGTATACCGAGAAGGCTTTTCGCATTTACGCGACGCTCTTCTTTTTCAACCCAAATGGAACACTTGTAAGAATTTGCTTTCTGAATAAAAAAAGTTGCGGGACGTGCATGTAAACCAATATTGTTGCTTATCAAAACTTCACGTGAAATCATTGTAACGTTGTCTCCTATCAAATAAATAATACTATAAAAAGCATCATAACCATTTTTCTACAATCATTATAATACAAGCTTTAAAGAAAATCAAGAGGTTTTGTTATATTTATTCATATATAACTATTCAGTCTGCTGTTTTACGTCAAAAACAAGTCCCACACCTGAAAAACTTGACGTATAGATCGCCTCTTGCATCCCTGATGCTATATAATCTTTTCCGTTAACAAGAAAGCCCTTTGTACTCATATCACCGACCACTCGGACGATAACAGTCACGTCTTTTTTAGTCGAGTCGCTTCCCTCAACTATTCTGCCCTCTTCATTCGTGTAATAAGAAAGTGCATCCTTAAACGATACTTCGCTGACCGTCCCGAATATTACACCGTCTTTTTTCAAGTAAACGGTATCACCGGAAGAAACCTTGTCAGCTATAGACGGCTCAACTCCGGAAAACAACATCGATATCATACAAACGTCGTCTGTATTCAGTTGATTATTCTTTTCAAATATCTTGTAATGTACAAAAGCTCCGCAAACACAAGCTATCAAAGTCGCAACGATAAGCACGTCAATTATGCTTATACGTATTTTTTTACGTCTCTTCTTTTCGGCTGAATTCACTTTTCTCCACCTCCGCTTACGGAAATACACATAGCCTTACCCGTATAGAACGGGAAGCAAAGTTCCATCTCCTCACCAACGTTAAGAGCATATCCGTCAATCGAATATCTTCCGTCACTTTGAAGAACGGCGTTAACACTTATTTCAATAACTATATCTATCTTATTGGGATAACTTTCCTCTATCCACGTTTTGCTTTCAGAATCATAATAAGTATATTTTGAGTCTGTTGCATCAACCCTTATTACTTGTCCTATCGGAGTGTTTCCGTTCTTTTCATAAACCGTATCACCTATATTGATCTTTCCCCTCAATATACCGGGAACGTCCGACTGCTTTACCGTGTACGTTATTTCGGAAACTTCAACGCTTTCTTCTTCCGTAACATTGTTACCGTCATAGAAAAATAAAAACAACATCGCTAAAAAAGACAACAAAATAACAGCCAGTAACATAAAATCAATTATGTTAAAACCGTACCTTCCCTTTTTCTTCTTCGTACTGTTCATAAAGATTCTCCTCTTTATATTATTTACGTAAAATAATCTTATTAAAACTCATCTTCGTTTATCTTTTCGGTAGAACCAACACACGATGACAACGCAAGGATAGCCCAAAACATTATTCCCACCGTTTGATTTTCAAAAACGTTACTGTTTGCTCCCACAAACAAAAGTGACAGCACCGCCACAAACGTTCCAAGTGAAACAAGTTTACCCTCTTTACTGCATCCCTTCGAATAAAGAGTCGTATTCTTCCTGAAACATAGGAACAAGCAAGTAATAAAAATAAACACGCCGAATAAGCCTATCTCGATCAACATCTTATAAAAAACACCGTACGTATCCGTGTATTTGTAAAAATAATCAAGCGTACCTACACCCGAACCGAACAGAAGATAGAATACGTTTGAACCAACGTATTCAAACGCTTGTGCAATTCTTTCAACAAACGTACTGTATAAGTCAGTTGATACGAATAATTTACTTGTAATTTCTCCGGATAAATTATAATACACGAAAGGGAAAACACAAAGTCCGCCAAAAAGCAGAGATAACGTCTTTTTCCCGTACATGATCATAAATATCACAAGTCCGAAAACTATAGCCGCCAAAGCGCTGTAATCGCCTATAAAAAATACACATACACAAGCGCCGCAAAGACCTAAATACGATAAAAACTTTGTTAATTTAAAAGAATGACCGCATCCCGCGATCAATACGGGAAACATCAAAACAAGATACTCGGAAAACACCCTTGAATTTGCAAAAGTTGAGATCATTTCTTCATCATATCCGCACTTTAACAAAGTCATAAAATAACTATAACCCGCGTTACTCACAAAATAACGGAATATTCCGTAAAATACAACAACAAAACAAGACAAACAAAGCGCGTTTATACATCTTTTTACCCATTCTTTTGACTTTATAAGATTTATCATTAAGAAAAAGGCAAAAAACAAACACAAATAACTAAAGTATATAGGTCTTATTATATCTCCGCTGACAAGCGGCGAAAAACTGACAAGAGAGAGAATTGCAAACATCAAAACACCGATGCCAAAACTGTCAAGCTTAAACGTTCTCTTCCCTCTGATGTACTTCAAAAAGAAACATAAAGCTATATATACAACAAAGTAATTCAATGTATTGGAAGGCAAAAAAGGTAAAGCGATCAAAAGCAAGACCATTCCCGTCTCAGGAGTATACAAAACGGTAATACCCAAAACAAGCAAAAGTATGCTGACCATAAGAGAAATCGGACTCGACCACCACGAAAGAACAGAAAGCAAAATACCTAACAAAAGAGCCCATCTTCCGTCGCCCAAAGCATCGCTTTCCTTTTCATAAGTCTCTCTTTTTCCGCCAAGCAAGTCAAATATAACAAAACTTGCCGTTTTGCTCTCACATACAGCCTCAGTAAACGAAGACTTTGAAAGCAAAAGAGGGATAGATAATAAAAACATCAATACCGACAAAAAGGTATTTACAAACGACAATCTTAAACCGTTAACAACGTATAATTTCAGGGCAGACACACAAAAGAATCCTATCCCTGCAGTCATAAAAAACAAGCCGTATACGTTTAATCCTATATGCAAAAAGCTTTCGGTAAAATTGGATAAAAAATTTAAAATAACACTTCGAGATATAAGACGGGACATCACTCTCTTTACGGGACGGAAAAATCTTTTGCCCAAATCAGCCTTATCTGATATTTTTTTAACGTTACTTTGTTCAGGAGAGGTCTTATCGTACTTAGAAAAAAACTTACCCGTAAGACTGCTGTTTGCTTTATTGTACAAAAAAGAAGCTATTCTATCAAATATACCGACTATCTTACTTCTTGCAAACAAAACGGATATTTTCTTTTTTCTGTTTTTATTGTTCGACATATACCTCACCTCCAAATCAATAGATTGTGTTATAACAAATCAGGTCTGTTCTTTTTGGTCAATTCAAGAGCCGCTTTATATCGCCACTCGTTGATCTTTTTGTGATTTCCCGAAAGCAAAACTTCGGGCACCTTTCGTCCCATAAAATCAATAGGACGCGTATACTGTGGATATTCCAACATTCCGCTGGCAATACTCTCGTTTTCAAAACATTCCGCATCGCTTAAAACACCGTCGACCATTCTCGATATACAGTCAACAAACACGCAAGCAGGAAGTTCACCGCCCGTTAAAACGTAATCTCCTATCGATATCTCATCGTCAACTATCATTTCAACGATCCTTCTGTCAACTCCCTCGTAGTGACCGCAAAGAATTATTACCTGTTCACAGTCAAGATATTCCTTGGCAACGCTTTGAGTGAGCAATCTGCCTTGAGGGGACACGTAAACGGTTTTTCTCTTTTTGTTGCCGGACATATTTTTAATATTTTCCCAACAACGATATATGGGGGGCGCCGCCATAAGCATACCCATGCCGCCACCGCTTGGCGTATCGTCAACACGACGGTGCTTATCCTCTGAAAAATCTCTTATATCGTGAGAAAAAACCTCAACTATTCCCTTGTTTTGCGCTCTGCCTATTATACTTTCTCCCAAAATATTATCTATCATTTCGGGAAAAAGAGTCATTATATCAAACCTCATCAAACATTCCCTCAATGGGCTTTACAAATATGCCCTCAGTAATTGATATTTTCTTTATGAACTCGTTAACTGCCGGCATAAGAACCTCTCCATTTTCGGTCGATACAACGTAAATATCGTGAATACCGTACTGAAGTACGTCTTTTAATTTACCGTATGATACATTTGTATCAACGTCAATAACCTCAAGTCCTATAAGGTCGGCAATAAAAAATGTATCCTTCTTTATTTTAATATCATTTCTGTCTGCATAAAAAACCACTTCTCTGAGCAAGTTGGCGGCATCAAAATCATCAACACCTTCAAATTTGATCAAAGCATGTCCTTTGTGAACGGAGCTTTTTTGAATATTATATTTTTGATATTCGTTACCTACCTTGCGGTAAAGCGCCTTCAGTTTCGTACAAACTTCAGGGCCGTCACTCCAGGTCTGCATCTTGACATCGCCCCTGAATCCGTGAGTATTTACGACCTTACCTATCTGCAAATATTTTTCCATAAAAATTTTCTCCGAGCAAAAACACATATTATTGTTAATTATATCATAATAAACCAAAACATTCAAGTGTGAAGATAAAAAAGGCGGCAAAAAGAAAAAACACAACAGAGCATTATCTTTATGTACCCAATATCATACGATTGATATTTCACAAGATAATCGGTCTGTCGTGCTGCTGTGAGTTTACCGTTCTCTATTATAACCTAAAAGTTTAAATTTGTAAATATGTAAAATTACCGATTTTTTAATAAAATTTTTGGTGCATTTATCATTTTATATATAAAATTTTGGATAAATGAACAAAAAACACCTCAAAAATTGGATTTTTTTGTACGCACCAAACTATCTATATTATACATATTATACATCATATATATCATAGATTATCTATGGTAAATACAAGAATTGTTGTTATAGCCGACATCGGGGACGTAAAGGACTTGTAGAGAGTATCTGCGTGAGAAAGTTCTTCGTATCAAAATTGAATGTTAAAGATTTTGACATCTATTTTTTTCAAAGGATCTGCCACTAGGCATAGAACTAATGTAGTCGTACGAATATCTTATCGGAAAAATACAATAGAACG
>JBGVPD010000008.1:0-8514 GCA_045126815.1 Eubacteriales bacterium | reverse complement strand
TGCAGTGAAACAAAGCGTTTAGGGGGGAGAGGTCTAGGAGTGGGGGGAATCGCAACCCCACACTCCTATGGCGACTTCTTTGGTTACTTTCTTGTCGCAGCAAGAAAGTAACATAAAAAGACAGTAAGTAAAGTTATTTTTATTCCAATATTGTTAGTAAAAAGCGTTTGTTAAAACGGTGGGAGACAAGCCCCCACCCTACCAGTTAGGAGGGAAAGTAACTTTTATCCCAATATTATTGGTTAAAATCGTTTGTTATTACGGGACGTCGAAGGCGCCGTCCCCTACCAGTTAGGAGGGAAAGTGATTTTTAAAACAATTTTATTGGCGAAAATCGTATGAAATAGCGGGGCGTCGAGGTAGGGGTTCCCCAAACCGCACGAAGTAAGGTTTGGGGCTTCTCGTGGACGTCGCCCCCTACCAGTTAGGAGGGAAGTAATTTTTAAACCAATTTTATTGGTGAAAAACGAATATAAAAACGGTGGGAGACATGCCCCCACCGTACAATTTTTAATTTTATATCTATTATAAATTTCCCTAACTACTGAGCGTTGTGTTCGTTCTGAGCCGCCATAGGATGACCGCAGTTTGTGCAGAATCTCATAGTTTTGTCAACCATATTTCCGCAAGATTCACATTTAACAAACTTATCTTCAACAACAGGTTTCGGAACGGGATGACCGCATTCACTGCAGAATGCGTTTGTATTCAAAACGTCGCTTCCGCATTTTTCGCACTTAATGTATCCCTTTATTTCTTTTATCTGTTCTTTGTAACTCTTTATCTGGTCTGTTATAACCTTGCAGGAATGCACCATAGCAGAAAATGATTCTTCACTGTCCTGAGAATGTATTTCTACGTACTTCTTTCCAATCTCGATATAAAGATTGTTAAGCTTTTTTTCTTCGTCAGCTATTGCTACGTTAAGCTTTGTAATATCCCCAAGATCCTTTGTCTTCTGAACTGCAGACTGACTTACCTGCGATATTTTTTTGCTCAAATCATCAAAAAATGCCATATATATTTCCTCCGATTATTTTAATTCTTTTGTATGATTACCAAAAATTTGTAATCTTTAACATATTATAACAATAATACACGTAAATGTCAAGAAATCGGCAGTATACGCTTAAAAATCTACTTCAAAACAAGGCATAAGAGATAGTTTAAACAAATTTGCTCTGTGTTTTCTGTCTATCAGTTCCTTTGTTTCGCAGTTGTCGATTAATCCTTCTCTTATATATCTGTCGAGAACAGCATAGGTAAAGCCTAGATTTTCTTCATCACTCTTACCGCACAGACCGTCGATCGGAACTTTTTCAACGAGACATTCGGGCAACCCCAAAAGGTGTCCTATCTGTTTTACTTCGGTAACGGTCAAACGCGAGAGGGGAGAAAAATCACCGACAGAATCACCGTATCTCGTCGAATATCCAACCCAATCTTCAGAAAGGTTACAGGTATTTGCAACCCTGCCGTTACAACTTTGAGATATAGCATACAAAACGGTCATACGCACTCTCGGCGGGTTATTCTGCAAAGTTTGTGCTGTTTTTTCGATATCGCTCGGTATATTTGCAATAATACTGTCAACCGTATCTTTTATATTAACAACGTAATGCTTTATCCCAAGATGTGATACAAGCTTATACGCCATATCAATATCGTGCTGTTCGCCGTTTGGCATCAACACACCAATAACCCTATCTTTCCCTAACGCCTCAACGCATAGAGCTGCTGTAACCGAACTGTCCTTGCCACCTGATATACCTACTACCGCGTTGCAGTCTTTGCCGTTCTCTTCAAAAAAATTTTTTATCCATTCAATGCAGTCTTTTTTTGTTTTTTCAGCATTGAAAACATACTTTATTTTATCTGTCAATTTTCTTCACCTTGTAACTTTCTTTTTCTACAACCTGTCTCAATAGTTCCGTATCAACATCAAAATCGAGACCTATCTTTACTTTTCCCGATTTGTAGTCTGCCATAGCGTATTTAACCCCGTCAACTTCACGAAGAACTTTTTCAACTCTGTTTTCACAGTGTTCGCACATCATACCCTTTACAGACATAACGATCTGTTTATCGCTATTGTCATCTTTTCCGTTATATTTTTCAAGCTTTATCAAATTCAGTCTCAAAGCGTTTGATACTACGCAAAAACTTGAAAGGCTCATAGCCAATGCGCCAAACGCGGGTGTCATTCTCCATCCTAACAATGAAATAAATGCACCGGCTGCCAAAGGTATGCCTATTATGTTATAAATAAATGCCCAAAACAAATTCTCGTATATATTCGTCAGAGTAGCTCTGCTTATCTTTATAGTCGAATACACGTCAAAAAGTCTGCTCTTGACCAAAACGATATCTGCCGAGTCTATCGCAATATCATTCCCCGCGCCGATAGCAATTCCGACGTCAGCCCTCGTCAAAGCAAGAGCATCGTTTATTCCGTCACCGACCATAGCTACCATACCGTCAGTCTGCAACTTTCTGATAACTTCCTCTTTGCCGTCGGGTAAAACTTCGGATATAACTTCATCGATTCCGACGTTTTTTGCAATATTAGAGGCGCTTTTGTGATTATCTCCCGTAAGCATAACCGTATGAATACCCATTTTTTTGAGTTTCAAAACAGCCTCAACGCTGTCCTCTTTCAACATATCGGCAACGGCTATAATGCCGTACAGTTTGCCGTCAAATGCAAAATACAAAGGCGTTTTTCCTTCTTCGGAAAGCTTATCTCCGCATTTTATTGCATCGTCATTTACGTCTGTTACGCCTTTTATAAATTTAAAATTACCACCGTATACACTTTTTTCGTCTAATTTTGCATATAACCCGTTACCCGGAAAGATCTTAAAATCAGTAACCTCTTTCTTTTCAACACCATTTTCCAAAGCGTAGTTTACAACAGCCTTTGCAAGCGGATGTTCACTCTTGGCTTCAAGAGAATAGGCTAAAGATATAAGCTCTTGCTCGGTCGCGCGATCAAAAGAAATAATATCGGTTATAAAAGGCTGTCCTTTGGTTAACGTTCCCGTCTTATCAAATACGACAGTTTTTATTTTACCCATATTTTCAAGCGATTCAGCCGTTTTAAAAAGTATTCCGTTTCTTGCTCCGACACCGTTACCTACCATAATGGCAACGGGTGTTGCAAGTCCGAGTGCACACGGACAGCTTATCACTAAAACGGATATTGCATTAACCAAAGCAAAAGAAAACGTTCTGCCTAAAATCAACCAAATAATCAAAGTAAGTATCGACAAAGAAATAACGATAGGCACAAACACACCTGAAACTTTGTCTGCAACACGCGCAATAGGCGCTTTCGTTGAAGATACGTCTTTGACCATATTTATTATCTGAGAAAGAGTAGTATCCTCTCCTACCCTTGTAGCTTTGCACGTTATGAATCCCGAAAGGTTGTGTGTACCCGACGTAACGTTATCTCCAATTTCTTTGTCAACGGGAATGCTTTCACCCGTCAATGCCGACTCGTCAACCGAGGTTATACCGTCAGTAACTACTCCGTCAACAGCAATACTCTCGCCGGGACGAACAACGAATATATCCCCAACTTTTACATTTTCAACAGGACATACACTTTCAACTCCGTCTATCAACAAGGTGACCGTTTTAGGCGCAAGTTTCATAAGTCCCATCAATGCATCGGTAGTTTTGCCTTTTGAGATAGACTCAAGAAGTTTTCCGACACTTATCAGCACCAATATCATAGCCGCCGACTCAAAATAAAGTCCGTGAAGATAGCTATGTGAATTTTCTAAATTGAAAGCCATTACGATTACAATTCCGACACTGTACAAAAAAGATACCGAAGAACCGAGTGCCACAAGTGTGTCCATATTGGGATTTTTTCGATAAAAACTCCTGAACCCGTTTATGAAAAATTTCTTGTTTATTACCATAACGACAACGCATAAAACAAGCTGAGTTAATGCTATAAAAATAGGGTTATGTTCCATAAATACAGGCAAAGGCAGACTTAACATATTGTGCCCCATAGCCGTATACATAAGCATCAGCAAAAAAACACAAGAACTTATTATTCTTTTTCTCAATTTTTTCGTTTCTTCGTCGATCTGTGTATTGTTTTTTTCAGAATTGTTTTCACTTTCTGAATATTCAAGAACGTCGTATCCCGCTTTTCTTATCTCTTCTTTTAGAGCATCTTTATCATATTCGCCTTTAACGACCATTGTGTTTGTCAAAAGACTTACAGAGCAACTTTCAACGCCCCTAACCTTTTTTGCACTTTTTTCAACCGTAGCCGAACACGCAGCGCAACTCATTCCGCTCACGTTATATTTATCCACCAAATCACCCCAAACACATACTAAATATCATATATATAGTTATCTCTGTACAAGTATATTATATCTTTTTTAATAAAAAAAGCAATATTTTGCGTTATTTATTGGTTATCTTTGTGTACAAACTATTGATTTTTATAAGTCATAATGTTATAATGAAGAAAACTTTTTTCACTTATAGGGGGAAAATCACTTTGAACAATAAACTTGAAAGAAAATTCGGTCTTTTGACTGCAATTTGTATGGTTGTCGGTATCGTTATCGGCTCAGGCGTATTCTTTAAAGCGCAGGATATTTTGAACTATACCGGCGGTAATATGCCTCTCGGTATCGTAGCTTGGCTGCTTGGCGGTCTTGTTATGATAATATGTGCATTAAACCTTTCGAATTTCGGCACACATTATGAAAAAGTAAACGGACTCGTTGACTATGCAGAAGCAACAATGGGTAAAAAATATGCATACTTCGTTGCTTGGTTCAACGCTATGCTCTACTGTCCCGGAATGACAAGTACACTTGCTTGGGTTTCTGCAAGATACACCGTTGCACTTTTCGGTATTGACATAACCAGCGGACTTTGTCTCTCGCTCGCGTGCTTCTATTTGTGCGGCTCTTTTGCCCTCAATGCACTCTCACCCAAACTTTCGGGTAAATTCC
Source organism: Eubacteriales bacterium (assembly GCA_045126815.1). Lineage (GTDB taxonomy): Bacteria > Bacillota > Clostridia > Oscillospirales > CAG-272 > RGIG1995. The sequence goes on along the minus strand of JBGVPD010000008.1, from coordinate 3,520 downwards.
AGGTTAGCACGACGTTTATAAAACTTGTTCCTCTTGTTGTTATGGCAATTGCAGGAACAGCATTCGGTCTGGCAAAGGGAACGACGATCGAAGCATTTAAGACTGCAAGTATAGTTGCAGAAGGCGGAAACGCATCGGCGCTCTTCGCGGCAGTTGTTGCAACGGCGTTCGCTTATGAAGGTTGGATAATCGCAACTTCTATCAATGCAGAGCTTAAAAACTCAAAACGTAATCTTCCCATAGCTCTTACAGTCGGTTGTTTGATAATCGTCGCTGTATATATAACATATTACATCGGTCTTGCAGGCGCTACTGATATCAGTGTATTGCAAACAGAAGGCGCTTCCGCAGCCTTTAAAAACCTTTTCGGAAACGTTGGCGGAACACTTCTCAGCGTACTTATCGTAATTTCTTGTCTCGGAACATTGAACGGACTTATGCTCGCTTCCACAAGAAGCTTTTACGCGATATCTGCGCGTAACCAAGGTCCTTCTCCCAAAACATTAAACGAGATCAGCCCTTCAACGAATATGCCTTACAACGCATCAATTTCCGGTTTGCTTATGTGTTCGTTCTTCCTTTTCTACTTCTACGGAGCAAACCTTATGGAAAAACCCATATTCGGTCTTTTCAGCTTTGACTCGTCCGAATTGCCCATCATCACACTTTATGCTTTCTATATTCCTATGTTTATAATGTTTATCAAAAAGCACGGAAAAGAAAACATATTGAAAAATACGATTCTTCCTATTTTGGGCATAATAGCTTCGGGCTTCTTCGTATTTGCCGCTTTCTACGCTCACGGTATCTCAAAGTATTTGGCAGCTAAAGAAAACGGTTACTTCTCGTTCCCCGTTTTGTTCTATCTTATAGTATTTGCAGTCGTTATGATCATCGGCGCATTCTTCTATAAAAAGAAAAACGAAAATAACGATAACAGCGAAAAATAATAATATATAAAAAACATATTTTTTAGACAGTTATACAAAATATAACTGTCTTTTTTGTTACTTTTTATTATTTGATATTTTTGTTATCTATGTTATAATAGAGTTAAAGAAACAAAATACGTATCAAAAAATTATAAAGGGCTTGATGTTTATGAAAAAGACAAAAAGTATATTTCTTGTTCTTTCAATTTTTCTTGTAATATTTTTCTCAATTATAACAATAACGACGGTCAACGCCGCCCCGCAGAACGTTATTTACGTTTCATCAGACGGAAAAGGCACAGGGGCTACCCCATCAAATCCTTTGGGTAACTCAAACAATTATAAAATCGAAGACGGCTCTCACATCGACAACGCTTTTTACAAAGCTCTTCTGAAATTAAAAAACACCGGAGGAACAATAGTTATTGTAGGCCAGACAGCTATTGATACGGCAGAAGCGCGTGTTCCTAAAAGCAAAGACGAATCACTCTATCCGGCTGAATTCAAATGCCCTACTTTTTTGAAGGGAACAAAGGTAAAAATAACCAGTGTATACGGCGGAAAAGATTACAGAAAAAATGGGGCTAAGCTCATTTTAGATCACGATGCATGTAACACTTCTCTGCTCGTTTTTGAAGGCGATACAACTTTAGAAAACATTGACATAGAATATAAATACGATTCACAAAGCCAGAATTCTATCAGAATACCGTTTGTTTTGGGCGGCGGATTGAATGAGTTTGTTATTTCCAATGGAGTTAACGTTACTTCATATAACACACACACTCAAAGCAAAGGAGAACTTTACCCCATTCTTATCGGCGGATACAGATACGCATCAAGAACAGGAAATACTTCACTTACTGTTAAATCGGGAACTTGGTCTTGCGTTATAGGCGGTTCTTTTGGTTTAACGAGCGCCACAAAAACATACGGAGAGATCGACGGCAACGTTAACTTAAAAATAGAAGGCGGAAAAATTGAAACAGTTATCGGTACAGGCTCATTTGAACAACCGTCAGGATCTGTTACGGGAAACGTTAACATAACTGTAAACGGCGGCGAAATAAAAGACGTATATGCGTGTAATCAGGCAATATTCAAGGGAAATAAGATAAATGTTATTATTTCCGGCGATTCAAAAGTTGACAGTTTTGATTACGCTCCTGCTAACTATTTCGGAGAGCTTGGCGAACTAAAAAATAAAGTTACCTATACAAACAACACGAATTACGTTCCAAAAGAAGAACCCACCCTCCCCGATACACAAATATCTACCCCCATAGCTTCCTCATCACCCGACGAAACACAACCTAATTCTGATTCAACACTTGAATACGAACTACTTAGTTCTTCATTTTTAATTTCTTTATCCGTATTGGCATTATCTGTAATTGTTGCTTATGTTGTTATTTATTTTTTAAAACTGCGCATAATGAAAAAATAACTTATTGAATATATTTGCTTACAAAACATCAAAATATTATTGAATACATTTAGATAAAAAACAAACCCGTATAAATTTTGCGGGTTTGTTTTATTTATACATTTTTTAACAAGTTATAAAGAGGATAATATATGCTTGAGAACAATTATAAAAGATTAATATTTGATTATGCGTTAATAACCTTAGGAAGTGTAATATACTCTTTGGCGTTCGTTCTGTTCTTTCAGCCAAACGATTTAGCACTAGGCGGTTTTACCGGTCTATGCCAAATTATAAATCACTATATCCCTGCACTCCCCATTGGTATTTTGGTTTTTGCTTTAAATGTCCCCCTTATGATAATCGGCTTCAAAAAAGAGGGTTTCAAACTTTTGTTTTCTTCATTTTACGCAATCCTTTTAAGTTCTCTGTTAATCGACTCGTTTTCATCCTTATTTTCTTTTAAAAAGACCGAAACACTTTTGGCATGTATATTCGGCAGTATTCTTCTCGGTACGTCGCTTGGAATTATGATGAACAAAAATGCGACCACAGGCGGAACGGAACTGTTGGCAAGACTTATTAAATACAAAAATCACAGTCTTTCTATAGGCAAAGTGTGCCTTATAATTGACGTTATAATCATTTCACTGTATTCGTTGGCATTCAATAGTTTTGACAAACTTCTTTACGGAATAATATCGATGTATATTTCAAGCAAGGTTATGGATACGGTAGTCTACGGTTCGTATAACGGAAAGTTAGTTTATATAATAAGCGATAAAAACGATGAAATAATAAACGTTTTACTCGAAAACGGTTTTGGCGTTACAACGTTATCCGGAAAAGGCGGATGGACCGATAATGATAAAAAAATACTGCTTTGCACCGTCAGAAAAAACAAAATACCCGTTGTAAAAAAAGCGGTTTTAGCATTTGATCCCGATAAATCATTTGTCATCGTATGCGATGCCATAGACGTATTCGGAGAGGGTTTTGGAAACTATTCAAGCAGCGGTTTATAAAATAAATATCCCCCCGTGGAACGGGGGGTATTTCATTTTCGGGCATAGCCCTACCCGATACTGGCGGCGCACAAGTGCGCTTTTTATTGGCCTGCCAGCCATGCAATTGTTATCAGCTACCCGTAAACGGGTCGTGA
>JBGVPD010000007.1:0-9275 GCA_045126815.1 Eubacteriales bacterium | reverse complement strand
TCACGACCCGTTTACGGGTAGCTGATAACAATTGCATGGCTGGCAGGCCAATAAAAAGCGCACTTGTGCGCCGCCAGTATCGGGTAGGGCTATGCCCGAAAATGAAATACCCCCCGTTCCACGGGGGGATATTTATTTTATGTAGTTAATATAACCGTATTATGCATCATCCGGTAATGGAGGTGTAGTTCCGGTAGTCTCGGGAGTCTTAGTAGTCTCGGGAGTCTTAGTAGTCTCAGGAGTCTTGGTAGTCTCGGGAGTCTTGGTGGTTTCCGGAGTCTTAGTAGTCTCGGGAGTCTTGGTAGTTTCAGGAGTCTTGGTAGTCTCAGGAGTCTTAGTAGTCTCGGGAGTCTTGGTGGTTTCCGGAGTCTTAGTAGTTTCCGGAGCCTTGGTGGTCTCGGGCGCCTCGGTAGTTTCGGGCGCCTTCTTTCCAAGACTAACGTAAATAGTTATCATATCGCCTTCGTACTTATCGGTAGAAGGAGTAACCTTTGTTCCTGCAACGGGATCGGTCTTTATAACCTTACCTTCTTCATAAGTGTCGTTATGCTCGCTTATAGTAGTATAACGAATACCTAAAGCATTCAACGCCGCTCTGACTTCTTCGATGTCTCTGCCAATATATTTTCCGAGAGCAACGGGTTCAGGAATTGCGGGGCCGCTGCTTACTACAAGTTGTATTTCTGTTCCCGTATTAACTTCACTGTCGGCAACGCAACTCTGTTCAAGAACGGTGTCTTTTTCTTTATCCGATTCTACATAAGTTGTTTCACCAACGTTAAGTTTCATAGCGGTAAGCATTTTTTCTGCATCCTTGAGTTTCATATTAACAACATTAGGCATCTTAACCGTTTCAACTTCTTGGCCGTTGCTGACGTAAAGAGTAATTACGGTATCTTTAGCGACTTGAGTACCGCCCGCAGGTTCGGTTCTTATTATTATATTGTTTGGAACGGTTGCGCTGTTTTCAAATTTAATAACCGATTTATATCCAAGGTCTTCGAGTATATACTGAACGCTTCTGTATTCCTTTGCCGTATAATCGGGCAACTGAAGCATCATAGCGTTCTTATCTCTGCAGAGAGTCAAAGTTATTTTGATCGTGTTTCCTTCAATCATAATCTTCTTTGAACCGCCGACAGGTTTCTGTTTAACTATGGTGTTTGGTGCAACGGAATCGTTGTTTGCATAATCGGTCAATACTTCGTAACCCTGTTCTTCCAATTCTTGTTTTAATTCTTCGGAATAGATCTGGTTAGTCATATCGGGAACGATAACTTCAATATAATTATTCTTATCCTTAAACAAATCGGAAAGCATCATAAACAGACCGACGCAAAGAATAACGATGAAAGAAACGCATATACCCAAAACGATGGGGAGCATAGAACCGCTTTGTCTCTTTGCTTTGGGTTTTGTTCTTTTGAATTTTGAAAGAACGCCCTTAACCCCTTTAGGCGCGGGAATAGCTGCCATTTTTTTGCTACTGAAGATGTAAGTGGGGTTAGTCAGTATTTGCTCAACGTGCTTACGCATAACCGAAGCTGTCTGGAAACGTTTTTCGGGAGATTTTTCCATAGCCGTCAAGATTATCTGTTCTACGCCGACGGCAAGATTGGGAACTTTTTCTCTCGGGTTTTTGGGATCTTCGTTTATTTGTTTCAACGCAACGGAAACGGGTGTATCTGCTCTGAAGGGCAGATCTCCGGTCAACATTTCGTACATAACGATACCCAAAGAGTAGATATCGCTTCGGGGATCTATAGTCTTACCGCTTGCCTGTTCGGGACTGATGTAATATACAGTACCGATAGCCTTGTCCGCCATTGTAACCGTTTCGGCGTTGGGGAGTTTTGCAATTCCGAAGTCGGTAACCTTTATAACGCCGTTCTTAAGCAACATAATATTTTGGGGCTTAATGTCACGGTGAATAATGCCCTTTGAGTGAGCGTGTTCAAGTGCTTTAAGGATCTGTTGGGTATAGATCAAAGCTTCTCTTGTACTTAAAGCGCCCTTGCGGGTGATATAACTCTTAAGAGTAATACCCTCAACTCTTTCCATAACGATATATTTCAGATCACCCTTAATTGAAATATCGTAAATTGAAACGATGTTGGGGTGATTAAGCATGGAAATTGCCTTCGATTCGTTTATAAATCTTTTAACCGATTGAGGATCTTTTGCAACGTCATCTTTTAATATCTTCAAAGCGACGAGTCTTTTCATAGCGAGGTCGATAGCTTCAAAAACGATAGCCATACCGCCGCGCCCGAGAACTTTAACTATTTTATATCTGTTATCAAGGACCTGACCGATATACTTTTCAAGTTCCATTAAAACTCACCTCGCTTTTCGCAATCTTCATTTTCAAATCTTTTTTCACATTCATCAACATTTTTCGCATTGATGTCACAAGTTAGGTCTTGGTTTGATTTATCAAGCTTAATTACAACGGCTGTGATATTGTCTCCTCCGCCGTTTTCATTGGCTTTGTCGATCAACAAGTTACACGCATTTTCGATCGAAGTGTTTTCTGTGATAATGCTATGTATCGTTTTGTTATCGGCGTAGTTTGTAAGTCCGTCTGAGCATAAAAGGATATACTCGGCGTCTATATCGGAGAGTTTGTGGCATATAATATCTGCTTCAACGTTTTTCTGTGTACCGATAGCTCTTGTGATAATGTTTTTGTGAGGATTAAAAGAGGCTTCTTCGGGGGTTATCTGTCCTAGATCTATAAGAGTTTGCACGTATGAGTGGTCTCTTGTAATCTGTTTGAGCTCTTCATCTGAAACGAAGTAAAGTCTTGAGTCACCGATGTGCGCGATATATAAGAGATCATCAATGATCAAAGCGCACACGAGAGTAGTGCCCATACCCGAAAGCTCTTCGTTTTTGTTAGCTTTTTTGTAAACCGAGCTGTTGGCGGTATCTACGGCTTTTTGCAACATTTTTTTGATATCGCCGTCTTCGCAAATATAAGCTTTTTGCTTCTTATTGTAAAAATCGGGTAGCTTTTTCTTAACCTGTTCGACAAATTCGCGGCAAGTCACTTCGCTCGCGGTCTTGCCGCCGTTAGCGCCCCCCATTCCGTCGCATACAAGACAAAGAACGGCATTTTCATATAGCTGTTCGGTAACAAAGCTATCTTGGTTTTCGCGGCGTTTTATGCCTGTGTCGCTTTTTCCGAAAAACTGCATACAATACCTCCAAAATTTTTTTGACATTTCAAGTCAAAATTAAAGTCTGAATAAAATCTATGAATTAAAAATAATGTCAAAGGTTCATTTCCGTTCTGCGCAATTGACCGCACGAGGCATTGATGTCACTGCCTAATTTGCGGCGGATAGTTGCGTTGATTCCTCTTTTTTCGAGGTTTGACCGAAAGATCTCAGCGCTTTTGCTTTTTGCTGTGAAATTGGTTCCTTCGACGGGGTTTACGGGAATAAGATTAACGTGAAAGGGAATATTCGGCAGTTTTTTATTCAAAAGATCTGCCAGACTGTTTGCCTGTTGTTCGTTGTCGTTTACCCCTGAAATAACGGCGTATTCAAAAGAAATACGTCTTCCCGTTTTATCAAAATAATCTTTACACGCGGTGAGAAGTTGGTCTATATTCCACTTTTTGTTTATAGGCATAAGCTCCGAACGGCTGACGTCGCTGGAGTGGTGAAGCGAAATGGAAAGTGTCAAGGGAAGGTTTTCTTCCATAAGCGAGTATATTTTATCGACCACGCCGCAGGTGGAAAGTGATATATGTCTAAGACCTATATTCAGCCCCTCGTCGTTACTGACAAGTCGGAGAAATTTTATAACGTTATCGTAGTTATCAAGCGGTTCTCCGATACCCATAAGCACGATGTTTGATATACGTAGATCTAAATCTTTTTGAGCCACAAGTATCTGGCCCAACATTTCCGAGGGGGTAAGGTTTCTTGCAAAACCGTTTTTTGTGGACGCACAGAATTTGCATCCCATCTTACAACCTGCCTGACTTGATATACATATTGTATTCCCATGTTTATATTTCATGACAACGCTTTCTATACATTGTCCGTCGTGCAGTTTGTATAAGTATTTAACCGTGCCGTCGATCTTTGACGTAAACTTTTTCAGTATTTCGGGCAAAGCTATATAACAGCTTTCCTTAAGATCTTCACGTATAGATTTCGGCAGATTTGTCATTTCATCGAAGATAAAACCCTTGTGCAGCCATGAGAAAAGTTGCTTTATTCGGTATGAAGGCTGGTCGGCAAGAATTGTCTTTAATTCTTCGGGATATAAACTTAAAATATCTGTTTTCATAGTTCGTCAAGTGTGCCCGAGAACGACGGTAAAAAGTGTTTCATAAAGTAATCGAGTTCATCAAACATAATTTCATTCAACGCTTTTTCGGTTGCTTCTTTAGCGCTTATAAAATCGGTGTTACCGCTTTTTTCTTCTTCCATACATTTTATAAGAGCGCACAGTTTGTCGGCTCCCTTTATAAGTTTTTTCAATTCTTTGTCGGACGGGGTAATGTTAAGTAAATTTTTGTACTCATCTTTCATTTCGTCCGGAAGTCTGTCGATAAGCTGATTTGTTGCCTGTTCTTCAAGCTCGGCATAGCATTTGCGTAAAGTCGGGTTAGCGTATTTGACAGGTGTCGGAAGATCGCCGGTGAATACTTCTGGCATATCGTGATAGAGCGCAAGAACTGCTGCTCTGTCGGCATTATAATTCTTTCCGAAATACTTGTTTCCGATAACTGCAAGACAGTGAGCTATACAAGAAACTTCAGACGCGTGGGTAGATAAATTTTCCTGTGTATCGTTGCGCATAAGTCCCCAACGGTTAATATATTTTTGCCTGAAAAAAACGGCAAAAAAACTATTATTATTCTTTTTCATCACCTATGCGCCCCCAAAAATATACTAATTCATTATATTATACCATTTATAAGCGTAGGTGTCAAGGCGGTAACACAAGCTAAACAGATTTATATTTTTAATTTTTTACAGATTTTTGCGAATATATTCGGCAAGTGGAAAATAGAATGATACAAACAAGAGCAGACATCAGAACAGTATTAAAAAAGAAGCTTGAAAGGCAGGAAAGAATAATGGAAAAGCGTAAATATTTACCCGAAGGGCTAATGCTTTCAACCGAAGAGAACCAAGAATATATTTCGTCGATAAACGGACTCGAGAGAGCGAGATCGGAAGGCGTAATACTTGAAGGAATGGCGGTATTGTGTGACAGTAAGATGTCGCTTCACGTTGAATTGTCAAACGGCATACGCGGTATAATTCCGAGAGAAGAGGTAGTCTGGGAGTGTAACGGAAACAGCATAAAAGATATCGCGGTCATAACGAGAGTCGGGAAAGCCGTTTGCTTTAAAGTTAAAGAGATAATGTACAACGACCTCACTGGCCCTGTATGTATTCTTTCGAGGCGAGAGGCGCAGAGGGAATGTTATGAGTTTTATTTGTCGCATTTATCTCCCGGCGACGTTATATCCTCAAAAGTAACCCACCTTGAGCACTTCGGAGCCTTCGTTGACGTTGGGTGCGGAATAATATCGCTTTTGTCCATCGACTGTATCTCAGTGTCGAGAATATCTCACCCGTCGGATAGATTTAGTATAGGACAGCATATAAAAACGGTAATAAAAAGCATTGATCAAGAATCGGGCAGAATATACGTAACTCATAAAGAACTGCTCGGAACGTGGATGGAAAATTCGAGTATATTTTCGGTCGGTCAAACTGTTGCGGGGATAGTGAGGAGTATAGAGGACTACGGCATTTTCGTTGAGTTAACTCCAAATCTTGCGGGACTTGCCGAATACCGAGAGGGAGTGACTGTCGGTCAGACAGCGGCGGTATACATAAAAAATATAATACCCGAAAGAATGAAGATAAAGCTTGTTTTAATCGACAGCTACAAGGGGGAGAAGGGGATAGACGTAAATTCTCTTATACCGCAAAGCAGTCAGCAAGATCATCTGACGTCTTGGAAATATTCTCCGGATTGCTGTTCAAAGGTTATAGAAACATACTTTTCTTGAAAAAGTATCAAAGCAATAAAAATAAAGCCCTTTGGGGCTTTTATTTTTACAAAAAAACATATATCGGCATTAAGTATCAAGTTCGATGATAAAAAAACTGATAAAAAATAGTGATAAACCCTTGATATTATTTAGTAATCGGTGTAAAATATATGTAAGTACGATAAATCTTGCAAGGAGTTGAATTTAGATGTTTGACGAGAAAGATAAAACGATAACGTTTTCCCTTAACGAAGATAAAGGTGATGATACCAGAAAGATACTTTTGAACGTATATGCGGCGCTTATCGAAAAGGGTTATGATCCCATAAATCAGATTGTCGGATATATACTCTCCGAGGATCCGACTTATATTACTAACTATAAAAATGCAAGAAGCCTGATACGCAAGATTGACCGTGACGAACTGTTGAATATGCTTGTGAAAAACTTTTTGGGTGTAAAGTAATTTTTAAAGATTTTTATCTATGCATTTTTTGCTCTGTTCCCTTTTATGCGTTATGCTTTTCTTGGGAACAGAGTTATTAGTTTACGGCAAAGCGCAGGTGATTGCAACTTGAAAATAATCGATTTAAAGAACAAAAAAGAGACAGAGAAACTTTCAGGTCAGCTTTGCGTTGCCTTGGGAAATTTTGACGGTGTTCATAAAGGGCATTTAAAGCTAATTGACTGCGCCGTAAAAGAGGCAGATATTTCAAATTGCAGATCTGCTGTATGGACGTTTGAAGAACACCCTGCCAATATACTGTCAAAAGACGGAATAAAGCTAATTACATCAAACGAAGAAAAAAATGATCTGTTTGCCGAAAATAATTTGGATTATGCAATATATGAAGACTTTTTAGCCGTCAAGGACTATACGCCCGATGAATTTATTGACAAAATACTTGTTGATAAACTTAACGTTAAATGTGTTATATGCGGATTTAATTTTACGTTTGGCAAAGACGGGAAAGGAAACCCGTCATATTTGAAAGAAAGATTGGCTGAAAAGGGCAAAAAAGTGGTTATTATGCCCCCGTTTTGCATTGAAGACGTGGTCGTAAGCTCAACTGAAATAAGAAAGCTTATCGAAGATGGGAAGATGAGCGAAGCTATGCAGTTGCTTGGCAGACCGTATTTTGTAGATTTGCCGGTATTGCACGGGAAAGAGCTTGGCAGAAAGATCGGAATACCTACGATCAATCAGAAATTTCCCAAAAACAGAGTAGTGCCAAAAAACGGTATATACTGTTGTAAATGTTTGATCGGCGGAAAAGAGTATGCCGGAGTATCAAACGTAGGGTCCAGACCTACGGTAAACAGCGATGAAAACGACATAAACTGCGAAACGCATATAATAGGATTTAACGGTTGGCTATACGGGGAAAACGTTAAAGTGTCTTTTTATAGTAGGCTGAGAGATGAGATCCGATTTAATGATATCGATGAGTTGAAAGAAAAGGTTATGGGAGATATCAAAGCTGCGGAATATTATTTTGGTCAAGTAAGGTAAGCTATAACGGAAGAGGGATGGAAACAAAGTGAAAAAAACACAAATACTTATTGTATTTATATTGCTTTTTTCGATGTTTTTTGCTTTTGAAGCGGCAGCCGCAGAGCAAGATGATGTTGATCTGTCAAAAGTAGAAAACGTTTACGTATACAATATAGAAAATGACAAAGTTTTATATACAAAAAATTCGACCGACAGAGTGTATCCGGCATCGACCGTAAAGGTTATGACGGGGGTTATAGCTCTTGAACACTATAAAGGTGACTACACCAAGAAAGTAACCGTAACAAAGGACTCTTTAGGCGGATATAAGGGGAAGAGTATACAGCTTAAATCGGGTGAAGAAGTAAGCGTTGAAAATCTTTTGTACGCGGTAATATGCGGCGGATACAACGATGCGGCAAACGTACTTGCCTACGAGATAGCGGGAAGTCACGATGCTTTCGTTGAAATGATGAATGAAAAAGCAAAAGAATTGGGTATGGATAATACCAACTATGCAAATGCCTACGGATACTCCGATACGGATATGTATTCTACTGCCGAAGATACGGCGCTACTAGCAAGATACGCCTATAACATAAACGACTATATGAAGATGGCGAATACCGTACGTTACGTTATGGACAGTACGAACAAAGCCAAAACGAGATATATTTATAACAGTAACTATCTTATTGCAACAAATGCAGAAACAAAGTACAAAAATTCAGAAGTTATGGGAATGAGTGCGGGTTCTACCGTTGAAGGCGGACACGTTCTCGTTACGACCGTTATAAGAAACGGAATGACGAATATATACGTCCTTATGGGTGCGCAGTATGACGAGGAGAATATTTATTCGTACATAGCGTCAAAAGAGCTGATAGATTGGTCGTATAAGAATTTTGCATACAGAAAGATCGTTGACAGAAGCGAAATGGTATGTGAAATCGAGGTAAAACTGTCAAGTCAGGTAGACTATGTGGTTTTGTTACCGGACGAGACGATAGAGGTGTATCTGCCTACTTCTGTAGACATACAAAAAGATGTTGAAAGAAAGATAGAACTGTACGATAAGAAACCCGAAGCGCCGTTAAGGGCAGGGCATATTGCCGGACAGATGACGCTTATATACGAGGGAGAAGAAATAGGCAAAGTTAATCTGATAACGAAAAATAACGTTGACCGAAACGGATTTTTGTATATACTTGCGAGAATAGAAAACTTGACTAAGTCAAGTAAGTTTAAAATTGCCGTTTGGATAGTTGTAGTAGTATTGATTCTTTACGGATTAACGCTTATCTACCGCAAAAACGTTTCCAACAGACGAAAGTATAAATATAACAGATATCGCAGGAAATAAAACAAGAGATGGTGTACGAAGTGCACCATCTCTCTGTTATATATAAACAAAAGGGCTTTAGAAAAAACGAAGTCCTTTTTGTTTTTGAAACATTTAAACTCGTAGGGGAGGGGGCTTGCTCCTCCCGTTTTAAAAAACGGTTTTAACCAACAATATTGGAATAAAAGTCACTTCCACTCCTAACTCGTAGGGGACGGCGCCTTCGACGTCCCGTAATAACAAACGATTTTAACCAATAATATTGGGATAAAAGTTACTTTCCCTCCTAACTCGTAGGGGGCGACGTCCTCGACGCCCCGTAATAATATACTTTTCACCAATATTATTGGAATAAAAATTACTTTCGCTCTTAACTGGTAGGGGAGGGGCTTGCTCCTCCCGTATTT
>JBGVPD010000006.1:0-24099 GCA_045126815.1 Eubacteriales bacterium | reverse complement strand
TTTTTCTTTTAGCTTTGGATTCATCACTAACCGTCTTTCTTAAAATTTTTAAAAAAAAGAGGGGGTTATCCCCCCTCTTTCTACTGCCGCCACTTTTTCAAGGGTTCAGCCTATTTACATATTAAACGAGAATTATTCTGCGTCTGCTTCCTTCTGTTCGTCGGGTATGTAGTCTTCAGGCATAGCTTCTTCTGCAGCCTTTGCCTCTTCGATAAGAGCTCTGATAGAAAGGTTAATCTTGTGATTTTCCATATCAATATCAGTAATCTTAGCTTCTACTTCCTGTCCATTTTCAAGAACATCTGCAGGTTTGTTGATTTTCTTGTCTGCAATCTGAGAAATGTGGATAAGTCCGTCAACTCCGGGAATTATCTCTGCAAATGCGCCGAAAGGCATCATGTTTGCAATCTTAACGGTTGCAACGTCGCCTACTGCGTATTTTTCAACGAATGCGTTCCAAGGATTGTTTTCTTCTGTCTTGTATCCAAGAGAAATTCTCTTTGCTTCTGCATCAAAGTCTTTTACAAATACGTTAAGCTTTTCACCAATAGATACAACTTCGGAAGGATGTTTGAAGTGTGTCCATGAAAGTTCTGTGCTGTGGATCATACCATCAACACCGCCGAGATCAACGAATACGCCGTAGTTTGTTATTGACTTAACAACACCCTCGTATTTCTTATCCTTTTCGATAGTTGACCAGAATGCCTCTTCCTGAGCCTTCTTTTCTTCTCTTGCAACAACGCGGATAGAAGCAACAGCTCTCTTTCTCTGTTCGTTGATGTCAATGATCTTAACTTTCTGCTCTGTTCCTTTAAGTACTGAAAGGTCAGCGTCTTTTGCAAGTCCGGAATGTGATGCGGGAACAAAGAATTTCTGTCCTTCAGCCAATACGAGAACTCCGCCTCTTACAACTTCAGTTACTTTACCTGCAAGGATCTTTCCTTCGTTAAACGCTTCAACTGTCTTCTTCCAGTTTGCAATAGCGTCAACTCTCTTCTTTGAAAGAGATGCAACACCGTCTATATCACTTACTCTTGTAACCATTACTTTGATCTCGTCGCCTACCTTAAACTCTTCTTCGAGTTTAACAGCGGGATTTTCGGATACTTCGCTGTAAGGAACGATACCGGTAACCTTAGCGCCAAGGTCAACCTGAACCTCGTTGGAATTTACCGCCAAAACGATACCCTTTACGATTTCACCTGTATTTAAAGTCTTAAAAGATTCCTCAAGCATAGCAGCAAAGCTGTTTTCATCGTTCAATTCAAAGGATTCCTGAGTCAAATCCTTTTTGATGTTCTGTGTGTTTTCCATAATTTTGTTTTTTACCTCCTCTATGATACTGCCCGGTGTTGATGCACCCGCAGAAATACCAATCCTTTTTATATTTTTCAACAAGCTGTCCGGCAATTCCGAAGCGTTCTCAACCAAAACCGTATTTGGTTGATACCTTTTTGCCGTATCATATAACTTGTTCGTGTTGGAGCTGTTTCTGCCCCCTATTATAACCATAAAATCGACTTTTTGCGCTAATTCTTCAGTCTCAATCTGCCGATTTTCGGTAACACTACATATTGTATCAAAAATAAATGAATTTGTATATACTTTTTTGATAATTTTTTGTGTTTTTTTCCATTCTGTTAAATTTTGTGTTGTCTGAGACACCACGACCACATTTTTTTGTGCATTTTTATTAACTTCCAAGCTTTTTTCAAGCTCGTCAGCACTCTTGAATACCTCAAATTCACCCTTGGCAAAACTTACTATTCCTATAACCTCGGGATGATTTGGATCTCCGTACACGTAAAGCTTTGTATCTTCGGTAGTATTGTCTGTAACTATCTTATGTATCTTCTTAACGTAAGGACAAGCACAGTCAAGTACTTTAAATTCTTCTTTAGTCTTTGAACACTCATCAAGTTTTTCATAAACCTGTTTCGTAACCCCGTGCGCCCGAACAACAACAGTACAAGGACTGTCAGCACAACACTCGGAAAAAACTCTGTCTATGTCGCCCTCTCCGATAACCATAACACCATTTTTTTCAAGGTCTTCGGATATCGTAGGATTGTGTATCAAGTTTCCTAAAGTATATATTCTTTGAGACGGATTATTTTTTATCAATTCGTAGACCGAGTTTACCGCTCTGTCCACGCCAAAACAAAAACCCGCATTCTTTGCAATTTCTATATTCATATTATTCTGTAAGAGTTACAGCAACTCCAACACCTTTTCAAAAATATATTCTGTCGCCTTTGTATACTCCGCTTGATTTCCGTTCTCGATCTTAAGATCCTCATTCGGAATAACCTTGCCAATATTGATATACACTTTTCTGAAAATGCATATTTTATAGTTCTTCGTTTTTATATAAACCGGCAAAACGTCGGCTTTTGAACGGTACGCCACCATACCCACACCGGACTTTATATCGGTATCTTTCGGATCAACTCCATAGTATCTCGTCCCTTGCGGAAAAAGACCTACCGCATCTCCGTTTTTTAAGTTATTTATCGCAGTTTTAAGCGCCGTAGGATCTGCCGTTCCTCTGTTTACCGGAAACGCGCCCAACGCCTTTATAAGCAAATTAAGCAACGGTATCTTAAACAAAGAAGATTTTGCCATAAAACGTATCTGTCTGTCAAAAACCGCTCCCAATATTATAGGATCCCAATTTGACAAATGGTTCGGACAAACAAGCAACGCCTTGTCTTCGGGAATATTCTCAACGCCCGTAACCTCTACTCTGAACATACCGATAAATACATTCTTCAGTATTTTCCTTAAAAACGCATATATTTTCATCTAAATATACTCACTTTATCCGTATTGATCTTACTCAATGCGTGACTTTATAATTCTGATAATTTCGGCTATAGTCTCTTCTATGTTCAAATCCGAGCTATCGAGCATAACTGCATCTTCAGCCGGAACTGCGGGAGCTACCGCCCTTGTTCTGTCGTTTTCATCTCTCTTCAACATATCCGAAAGAACTTCTTCGTACGTGGTTTCAATTCCCTTTTCACAAAGTTCCTTGTATCTTCTCATCGCCCTTACTTCGTCTCTGGCAAACAAAAATATCTTTACCTCAGCATCGGGGAAAATAACCGTACCTATATCTCTTCCGTCCATTATAACGTTATTCTTCTTAGCCGTATCCCTCTGAAGTCCGAGCAAAAACTCTCTGACTTTCGGAATAGACGACACTTTAGATGCGTACATAGATATTTCGGGAAGTCTTATATCTTTATTTACGTTTTCTCCATTCAAGAAAACTACCTGTCCCTCTTCTGACTGGGCAAGTTCGATCTTTATTTCGGGAAGTTTTTCTATAACCAATTCAATATTGGTGGGATCAATGTTATTTCTGAACATATATAGTCCGATCGCTCTGTAAAGAGCTCCCGTATCAACGTAAAGTATATTTAACTCTTTTGCAACGGCACGTGCCATTACACTCTTTCCCGAACCTGAAGGTCCGTCTAACGCTATCTTATACATTCTGATTTTCCTCTTTTCAAAATATTTATCAGTCAAACAAAGACGTTGCCGCAAGATTTGCCGTTGAAAACGCTATCTGCAAATTAAATCCGCCCGTATACGCATCAACGTCTATCACTTCACCCGCAAAATACAAATTCTTTATTCTTTTTGACATCATGCTCTTAGGATCGATCTCTTTCACATCAATCCCTCCCGACGTTATTATAGCCTCTTCTATCGGCCTAAATCCACTTACCGTACATTCAAGACCTTTCAAAGTCCTCAAAACAATCTGTCTTTCCTGCTTTGTTATACAGTTAACTTTTCTGTCCTCGGGTATTCCTGTTAACTCAACAAATATCGGTATCAGCTTTTGAGGCAATAGCGCCGACAACGAATTTACAAAATTTCTATTCTTACTCTTTTCAAAATCTGAAAGAAGTCTCTTGTCAAGTGTCTTTTCATCGAGCGCAGGTTTTAGATCTATTATTATCTTATATCTGCCCGAAACCATAGGTTTCATATGACACGATGCGCTCAATATCGTAGGGCCGGACAAACCGAAATGTGTAAACAGCATTTCGCCGAAATCTGAGTATATCTCGCTCTGTCTTGCGGTATCGTATACTTTTACACTTACGTTTTTCAAAGCAAGTCCCATAAGTTTTTTAGGCCACGCTTCTTTTGTTTCAAGCGGAACAAGCGACGCTTTAGGGGATACAACGTTTATTCCCGCATCCGAAGCAAACCTATAGCCGTCTCCGTCTGATCCCGTCTGCGGATACGATATACCGCCCGTACACACTACCACTTTATCAAAAAACAAATTTTTGCCGCCTACTCTTATCCCCTTGACCTGACTGTCTTCTATGATCAGTCCGTTAACTTTTTCATATACGATCTTAACTCCGTTATTTTTGCAGTAATCACGAAGCGCGTCAACTATATCAAACGAACGGTCAGATACGGGAAACACACGGTTTCCCCTCTCTGTCTTTAATTTAACTCCCGTTCTTTCAAAAAAGTTCATCGTATCTTCCGAAGTAAACGCAGAATACGCGCCGTACAAAAACCTGGGATTAGTCGGAACGTTCTCGATAAAAGTATTTCTGTCACAATTATTCGTAACGTTACATCTACCCTTGCCGGTAATAGCAAGTTTTCTACCGACCGAATTCTTTTTTTCAAAAAGGGTTACGTCAGCGCCCAGTTCAGCCGCCTTACCTGCACACATCATTCCCGCAGGTCCGCCGCCGATCACGCAGACACTTATTCTATCTTTGCTCATTTTCTTCCGATATCGTTTCTGTAATGCATTTTTTCAAAAGATATATTTTTAAGCGCAGAGTACGATTTTGCTATTGCTTCATCAAGGTCTTTTCCCGTAGAAGTAACACCCAAAACACGTCCGCCTGCCGTATAGATCTTACCGTTTTCAGCCTTTGTTCCCGCGTGGTAAACAAATACGTCGTCAGCTTTCAACTGTTCGCTGTCAAGACCGAAGATCTCTTTTCCGGATTCGTATTTCGTAGGATATCCGCCGGAAGCCAATACTATACAAACAGCCGCGTTATCACTCCACTCAATATTGATGCTGTCAAGTTTTTCATCAATAACAGCGTTTATAACGTCAATAAAGTCAGTTTTAAGTCTGGGAAGCACCGCCTGAGTTTCAGGATCTCCGAAACGTGCGTTATATTCAATAACCTTGGGGCCTTTGGGAGTTAACATAAGCCCAAAATAAATAACACCCTTAAACGTTCTGCCCTCTTTATTCATAGCTTCCATAGTAGGAACAAATATCGTCTTAAAACATTCATCCGCAACGTCAGGAGTATAGTTCTTGCTGGGAGAAAATGCACCCATTCCGCCCGTATTGAGTCCTTGGTCATTGTCAAGCGCTCTCTTGTGGTCCTGAGCAGAAACCATAGGCACTATCGTCTTACCGTCGGTAAATGCAAGTACGGATACTTCAGGTCCTGTCAAAAACTCTTCAATTACAACTCTGTTACCCGATGCGCCGAACACCTTATCACACATTATACTCTTTACGGCATCTTCAGCCTCAGCATAATCCTGCGCTATTATAACTCCCTTACCAAGAGCCAGACCGTCAGCCTTGATAACCGTAGGATAATCGTTTTGTTCTCTTATATATTTGAGAGCCAATTCAGCATCTTCAAACACTTCATATCCTCCAGTCGGAATATTAAATTTTTTCATAAGCTCTTTTGAGAAAACTTTACTTCCCTCAATAATCGCCGCACACTGACGGGGCCCGAATGCTCTTATTCCGTTTTCTTCAAGCTTATCAACCATTCCGAGCACAAGCGGATCGTCGGGAGCAACAAATACCAAATCAATATTTTTTTCTTTTGCTGTATTTACAATTCCTTCAACGTCAGTCGCCTTTATCGCAAGACAGGTAGCAATAGATGCTATACCGCCGTTACCGGGCGCACAAAACAGTTCAGGAGCATATTTGCTTTCATGTAATTTTTTTACAATGGCGTGTTCTCTTCCGCCACCGCCAACAACGAGAATTTTCATAATTTTCCTCCGTTTTTTTAGCTAAGTATAATTATATCTATTTTACAACACATTTTACCAAAAGTCAATAAATTTACACAATTAATTCCCCCGAAAAACTAATGTATTTCAGGCACAAAACAACGATTTAGACTCAAATAAATTCGCATCAAAAAAACAAAAAGCATATACGGTACGATCCCCCGTATATGCTTTATGATTTTTCGTTTAAATTATCGATATATTCCGTCCCAATAGCCGTCAAAACCTATATAACATTCACCGTATGAGTCTTTTACGACCTTATTTGTTACCATCTTACCGTCACTTCCAAGATAGCACCAACCAACACTGTCTTTTTTCCAAACGTTATTTAATCTATAACCGTTTACATCAAAATAATACCAATGTCCGTCAAGCAAGAACCACGTATCACAAGTCGGTTTACCCGAACTGTTGAGATAACACCAGCCGTTAGCATCTTTTATCCAAGAATTTGTTACCCAATATCCGTCATTTCCAACGTAACATATACCGCTGCTGTCAGTTACCCATTTATTTACCGCCATTCTGCCGTTGCCGTCAAGATATCTCCAATTAATTCCGTCGTGTAACCACTTGTTCTTAACACAATAACCGTCACTGCCTACAAAACACAAGCTCACACTGTCGGCTATCCATCTGTTTCTTACTATCTTACCGTCTTTTCCAAGATACATCCATCCAAAACTGTCAGATTTCCATTGATTTTCTGTCCTGTATCCCATATTGTCAAGATAATACCACTCGTATTGGTAATATACCCAACTATTGTATACCATTTTACCGTTTGAACCAAGGTAACACCAACCCTTACTGTCGGGTTTCCATTTGTTTCTAACGATAGTTCCGTTAACATAGTAGTACCAAAAGCCGTCTTCAAACTTCCAACCGTTCTTAGCTTGGGGTATATTTCCGACGTATGAAGTATTATAAGTTAACGTGACGTTTTTTACCGTGTCTCCTACTAAGCTCTTCCATTCATTTTCAGTTCCGCCGTAATATATATTCTTAAGCGAAGAACAACTCAAAAGCCAATTAGCGCTAATATCTTTCACGCTTTTCGGAACATAAATGGAAAGCAAACTTTCGCAACCGCCGAAAGCCAACTCGCCTATACTGTTCAAACCTTCTGATATTTTCACGTTTGTAAGATTTGTACAAGCGTAAAAAGCTCCCCACCCGATCGACTTTACACTATCAGGGATATACACTTCATTCAAAAACACATAACCATAAAACGCACAATCCGAAATGCGTGTCACCCCGTCGGGAACAATAATATCGGTTACGTAAGAATTATTTAAATATAATTTTGCACCGCAACTGAGAGGGTTTGAATTTTGCCCCGAAAATTCAATCTGACACCACGCGCCTAAATCCGTTACGTGCACCTCTTTCAATGAAGTAACGTTACAAAATGCGTTTTCACCTATAATCCTTACACTTTTGGGGATCACAACGCTTGAAAGATTACTGCAATTATAAAAAACGTTATCTCCGATAGTGTTAACTGTATTTGACATTGTAACTTTTGTAATATTTTCCACACCGCTGAAAACTCGTGATTTTATACTTGTTACTCCGGTCGGAACCACAAGATCAGTAACTAACGTATTCCCTATATACAAATCTGCGCCGTACGCAAAAGGCGTTGCATAATAATCAGCTATACTAACGTTACACCAAGACGCCGGATCATTTATATGAACTTCACTGATCTTTTCGCATTTCAAAAAAGCTTCTGCACCTATTTCTGTCAGAGTTGAGGGCAACTCTATTTTCATAAGATTCGAACATAACAAAAAAGCGCCGGTATCAATGTGCGTTATTCCTTCAGGTATAGTAACATTTCTAAGCGTCACACAATATTCAAACGCTGAACTTCCAATTCTTTTGACCGGATATCCGCCCAAACTTGACGGGATCACAAGATCCTCCGACACGCCTGAATATCCGTTTATCGTAACTTCTCCGTTTGATACTGTATACATAAAAGTTTCATCTTCGGCAGCACATACGGTAAAATTCCCGAATGCAAAAACAGACAAAACTAAAACGAGCAAACACACAATCCTTTTCTGATACATAGCTAACCTCTCTTTTTCGACTTGTTTTCTGAATATTTTACCATTTACGAGCTTTTTTGTCAACAAACACTACATCTTTAATCTCATTTTACGATTATCAAAATTTATCTTTTGTTTAACTATAATTCCAAAAAAACAAGAGAGAGGGGGTAATCACACGTCTCTATTGTACTCAACAAAAAAATAAAAGCCTGAAAAACACAGGCTTTTATACTGTACCGGCTTTTTCAAGCCTCATATTCTTCTTTTTTTCTTTTTCTTCCAGTTTTTTGTTGTAATACTCTTTGTATTCGTCATTCATTTCGTACACAGAGCGATTTGCGCGATATGTCTTATCCTCATTCCTGCGAAATCTTACCTTCACAAAATACTCTTTTCCGCATTCGCATTTCACCTTTGACAAATATCTGTCCGGTTTCTGATTTAACCATTCTTTTATAAAAATAGGCTGCGTACACGAGTGACAGGTAAAAGTGTTTATTTTTTTATCGTCCTTGGCATCTCTGCAATATTTGTATTTATCTGGAGAGTTGTAGGAATCGGGAACAAGCAAACGTTTGCACTGAAGATAATTTTTCAATCCCTCATGCATATCAAGATGACGGCAAACACAAGCCGTACTCAAAGCATCATTTAACGCGTCGTGCGCCTCAAAAGGCGGTTCGCCTACAAGTTCCATAGCGGTCGAAAGAGCTGTCTGCTTCCCGATCTTCGTTACCTGAGCGTCAAAAATGGGCTGAATATTGTAATGATTGGGTATCCACCCCTTATCAATTCCGTAAATAACAAGATTATCCTCTAACATAGGAATGTCATCCCACCCCCACGTCAGTATGCAAAAATCATCTCCGCACCACTTACTAAACTGCTTAAATGCCTTTACAAACGGTTGACCGTTCTTTAGATCCTGATTACTGATCATTGTTAGCTCAGCTACCTTTGAATGCATCTTCGTATAATATTTCGGTGAAATCATCATATTAAAAGTATCGATAGTCCGAAATTTGTCATCAAGTTTTACAGCGCCTATCTGTATTATCTCGCCCTTCAAGTGAATGGGCTTTTTTATTGCAGCCATAGCATTTCTCGGCTGATTCCACTCCATATCGAGAACTATATACTTCATTTTATTACCCGTTATCTATTTATAAAAACTTACAAAGAAGTCCGAAAAAAATCGGACTTCTTTTTTATTTATTATGCGCCTTATACGTTAAATCTGAAAAGAACTACGTCTCCGTCTTTCATCACGTACTCTTTTCCTTCGCTTCGTACCAAACCTTTTTCTTTTGCAACGGTCATTGAACCACACTCGATAAGTTCTTCGTAACCGATCACCTCAGCTCTTATAAAGCCTCTCTCAAAGTCGGTATGGATTTTCCCTGCCGCCTGAGGTGCTTTTGAACCCTTGGTTATCGTCCAGGCTCTGACTTCTTTCGGGCCGGCAGTCAAAAAGCTTATAAGTCCGAGAAGCGAATAACCAGCCTTGATAAGCTTGTCAAGTCCACTTTCCTCAAGTCCCATTTCTTTAAGAAATTCAGCTTTTTCATCACCTTCAAGTTCAGCTATCTCCGCCTCAAGCTTTGTGCAAATGGGAAGTACGGCTGCCCCCTCGGAATCGGCATATTCTTTTACCTTTGCAAAATGGGGGTTTTCATTTATATCCGATGCAATATCGTCTTCGCTGATATTTGCAACGTATATCACCGGTTTCTTTGTGAGAAGCGGCATATCCTTTAATATGTCAAGTTCATCTTCGGTATATTCAAGTTTTCTCGCAGGGGTGCCTTCGCTGAATGCGTTAAGTAACTTTTCAAGAAATACTATCTCTTTTTCGTACTTTTTATCGCCCTTCAACATTTTTTTAGCCCTGTCAAGTCTTCTCTCGACAGCTTCCATATCCGAAAGAATAAGCTCATATTCTATAGTTTCTATATCACGCAAAGGATCAACGTTACCCTCAACATGAATTATATTTGTGTCCTCAAATATTCTAACAACGTGGCAAATGGCATCTACTTCTCTTATATGAGAAAGGAATTTGTTTCCCAATCCTTCACCCTTTGACGCGCCTTTTACAAGTCCCGCTATATCAACAAATTCAACAACGGCAGGTGTATATTTTTCGGGAGTATACATTTCCGCCAACACGTCAAGTCTGTTGTCGGGTACGGCTACAACGCCAACGTTTGGCTCTATCGTACAAAAAGGATAGTTCGCAGAATCAGCGCCCGCATTTGTGATCGCATTAAAAAGTGTGCTCTTTCCGACATTCGGAAGTCCAACTATACCAAGTTTCATTACATTTCTCCATTTTCTTCTTTTAAATACCTTTTTATTATATAACGTATCGGCTTCAATATCAAGAGTTTGTATAAAAATTATTTACATTATCTGTCAGCGCATTTCCATTATTTCTTGCTTTTTCGTCATTTTTTATAATTTTTTCGCATATATTTGGGAAAAGTATTGACATTTTGTTAATAATGTGGTAATATGAACTATGTTATTTTTTTGTCAATCTTAATATTTGGCAACTATTTCAAAACGAAAGGAAGTAAAAAAATGAGCACTACCATTCTTGTTATTGATGACGATATTAATATTTGCGAAATGCTTCGTGTTTATCTTGAAAACGAAGGCTATGAAGTAAAGACCGCCAACGACGGTGCTGAGGGTATCAGTTTCTTTAAAATTTATGAACCCGACATGGTTCTTCTTGACATTATGCTTCCCAAAAAAGACGGCTGGCAGGTATGCCGTGAGATCCGCGAGATCTCCTCAAAGCCCGTTATTATGATTACCGCAAAAGGCGACGTTTTTGACAAAGTTCTCGGTCTTGAACTGGGTGCTGACGACTTTGTGGTTAAACCCTTCGATATGAAGGAACTCTCCGCGCGTGTAAAAGCCGTTTTGAGAAGATATTCCGCAAAAGATACGAAAGATGAAGAAGAGGTTATCAAATTCGATAACATCGAAGTCAGCCTCCAGAAATATGAACTTAAGATCAAAGGTAAATCGGTTGACATCCCCCCCAAGGAATTGGAACTCTTCTATTTCCTTGCTCAGAATTATAACAGAGTATTTACGAGAGATCAGCTTCTTGATAAGGTTTGGGGATTTGACTATCTCGGCGACTCAAGAACAGTTGACGTTCACGTAAAACGCCTTCGTGAAAAACTTGAAGGTGTATCTGATAAATGGATACTTAAAACCGTATGGGGCGTTGGATATAAATTTGAAATTCTGCAATAATTTTACTTAATATATCCGCCTTTTTGGAGGCGGATATATTTT
The DNA here is from genome assembly GCA_045126815.1 of Eubacteriales bacterium. GTDB lineage: Bacteria > Bacillota > Clostridia > Oscillospirales > CAG-272 > RGIG1995. The sequence goes on along the minus strand of JBGVPD010000006.1, from coordinate 12,658 downwards.
TTGAGGAAAAGGTTTATGTTTAAAAGTATTTCTACAAAATTTATAATTACCGTTATGACCATTATAATCATAAGCTTTGCGGTACTTGCATTTATCGTGGGTTCAACGATTGCGTCATACTCGGTCGATGAAAGAAAAACCGTAACACAGGAATCTGCCGTTACCGTAAAAGATTTTTTGGAAAACGAAATAAACAGAGTGAACTCAACCGACTTAGGTACATTCGTCGTTCAAAATAACGCCTATTTAAAAAAGACGTTTACTTTGTTTACTTCTTACGAAAAGGGACTAATGCTTTTGCTTACGGACCTTGACGGAGTGGTATTGCTGAAAGATAATCTTGCCCCTTCCGAATACCCCAAAGCTACCATTCCGATAGCAACCGTTAATGAAGTTTTAGAAAACGGTTCTTTAAACAAAGTTTCGGATTTTAACCAACTTTTTAAACAAAAGCACCTGTATCACGCTATTCCGGTCATAGATACGTCTATGAAACCCTGCGGTGTTATTTTTGCAATCTCAACAGACTCTTCTCTAAATCAACTTTCTGCTGTTCTTATTCAAACCGTAGGAACCGCTATGGTATGGGTTTTGCTCATAACACTGCTTACCATCTACTTTATAAGCTCTAAAATCACCGCACCTTTGAAAAAGATCAGTAAAGCCGCAAAAGAATTTGCAAGAGGAAACTTTACTGTAAGAGTTCCTGTAAAGGGCGTTGATGAAATAGCTCAACTTTCAGAATCGTTTAATAATATGGCAGAGGCTTTGGAAAACCACGAAAAGACAAGAAGTTCGTTTATTGCAAACGTGTCACACGACCTTAGGACTCCCATGACTTCGATTTCAGGATTTATTGACGGCATACTTGCCGGAGCAATCCCTCCCGAAAAGTATGACCATTACCTACATATAGTTGCGACAGAAGTTAAACGTTTGTCAAGACTTGTTTCTTCCCTTCTTGAAATATCAAGATTTGAAGCGGGCGAAAAGAAACTTAATATTGTTTCTTTTGATATCTGTGAAATGGCAAGACAGATCCTCATTTCTTTTGAAAAGAAAATTGAAGAAAAAAATCTTGACGTAGAATTTGACTGTGACGATTTCAACATATTTGTAAAAGGTGACAAAGACTCTATCCATCAGATATTGTTTAACATTTGTGATAATGCCGTTAAATTTTCAAGAAACGGCGGTAAATACCTTATCTCCATTAAACAAAAAGCAAAACAGGTTTTTATTTCCGTTTATAACGAAGGCACCGGCATCTCTCCCGAAGACTTGCCCTACATTTTTGACAGATTTTATAAGAGCGACAAAAGCCGAGGTCTTGATAAAACAGGAGTTGGACTGGGACTTTATATTTCAAAAACGATCATCGAAGCTCATAACCAAGAAATTTGGGCAAAAAGTGCTTACGGCGAGTATTGCGAGTTCGTATTTACCCTCGAAAAAGAGTAATATCCCCTCGTAATTTACAATCTACTAAAAATTATTACACAAAAGAGTCATTGTTTATTAAAATTTTTTTGATAACATATCAATTGTAAATGATAAACGAAGAAGGAGGTACGAACTTTGGATAGCAAAAAGAAAACCACTGAAAACTTTACCCAAAACGATAAAGTAACAGTAGTTAACGGAATTTTGACAAGTGAGAGTTATCATACATACGAAAAGATCCGTGATCCCAAAAAACTTTTCAACTTTCCTAAAATAATAACGTTTACTACCCTTTTCGTACTGTTGACAGCATCAGCCCTCCTCTTTGTATATTCAATATCAAAACAACCTAATGATTTAGTTGATAACGATTCAAACACAGACGAAAAGATAAAAATTATTAACACTAAATTCGAAAACAACGACTCGTTTAAAGTCGAAAACATAACGTATGAAGTTGCTTCGGTATTTAACATTCCCGTTGGTGTAAAAATAGTTGAACTTAACAGCGATACGGATATGTATAAAGGGTTAAGAATTAACGATATAATCACTGACATCTCAGGAGAAAAAATAACCTGCATTGAAGATATGAATACGGTTTTTGAAGACCTTTATTCTACACAAGACGTTTTATCATATACCGTTTTCAGAAACGGTGTATACAAAACCATTACCCCATTTGAATAAAACACATTAAAAAGTGTGCAGAATTTCTGCACACCTTTTTGTTTCCTTTCCGATAGTTTTTAACGGTCGGAAAGGATTATTTTTTTGTTTTTACTGCCACTTTCTGTATAAACCTTTTGGTTTAAACCGTTTAAACTTTATTATTTACAAGAAAGAAACACAATCAACCACATTTATTAATCAATTGTACATATATTATACACACAATAGTATTATGATAGACACATGTTATAACATTGGAGGCAAATTATTATGAATCAAAAACAAGACTTCCTACAAAAGCTTTGCAACGAATACAGAAAAAATAATATAATAGATACAGAACTTTATCAAACCCAAAACGTAAAGAGAGGACTTCGTAATGAAGACGGTACCGGCGTTCTTACAGGACTGACTCTGGTTGGCGACGTTGTCGGATACTCTCTATATAACGGAAGATATTCCCCCACCGACGGACGTCTCTATTACAGAGGTTACGATCTTTATGATCTGGTTGAAGGTCATCAAAAAGACGATAGGTACGGCTTTGAGGAAATCTCATATTTGCTCATTTTCGGTAAACTTCCCACAAGCGAAGAACTTGACACCTATACAAAAATGCTCTCTCTTTTAAGATTTTTACCCGACCATTTCACAGAGGATATGATTCTCAAATGCCCCAGCCAAAACATAATGAACGTTATGGCGCGTTCCACCCTCGCTCTTTATGCCTATGACGAAAATCCTGACGATACTTCACTCGAAAACTTGGTAAGACAGTGTATAGAGCTTATTGCAAGATTTCCTATGATCCTTACTTATGCATATCAGACTAAAAAACATTTCTTTGACAGAGAAAGCTTATATCTGCACTTCCCCAAAGACAATCAGTCAACTGCTGAAAGTATTCTCAGAACTTTAAGAAAAGATAAACAATTTACTCGCGAAGAAGCAAAACTTCTTGACCTCTGCCTTACCGTTCACGCTGAACACGGCGGTGGTAACAACTCTACTTTCACTTGTCGTTCCGCTGCATCTACGGGTACGGATACTTATTCTGCAATCGCTGCTGCTGTGGGTTGCTTAAAAGGTCCCCGTCACGGCGGCGCATCTATAAAGTCGGTTTCTATGGTTGAAGATATAAGAAAGAACGTATCAAATATCAACAACGATGGCGAAGTTGCAGATTATCTCAGAAAAATTTTAAGAAAAGAAGCGGGAGACTATTCAGGTCTCATATACGGTATGGGCCACGCCGTTTATACCTTAAGCGACCCCCGTGCAGTATTGCTGAAAAACCAAGCAAAAAATATGAATTGCAACGATGAATGCTCCGAGCTTCTCTCCCTTGCGGAAACAGTTGAACGCCTTACTCCTGAACTTTTTGCGGAACAAAAAGGCGGACGCAAAAAGATATGCGCAAATATTGACCTTTACTCCGGTATCGTTTACAAAATCTTGGGAATTCCCGATGAGCTTATTGCCCCCATATTTGCAACTGCAAGAATTGCCGGATGGAGTGCTCACAGAATTGAAGAAATTACAACAAATTCAAGAATTATACGTCCCGCTTACCTTTCTGTTAACGATCCCGTTAAATACGTAAAAATGTCTGAAAGATAACCTTTCATATAAAAACCTAATTCCCTCAAAAAAGACCTGAAAAATTTTTTCAGGTCTTTTTTGTTAGCTTTTTTACCGTATTGACATATATTAATTAAAATGTTAAAATAAATATCGGTATATTATACATAAAGGAGTTGGTAATGTGTCCCAAAAATACACCGTTTCTCTGGAAACTATAATCAAAGAATTCCAACTTGAAACTTTTTATTTACCCAAAGACAGAACCGTTGATATAGAATCATCCGATATAAGCCGTCCGGGTCTTCCTCTTTCAGGCTATTTCGGATACTTCGACCCTCTTCGTATTCAAATCCTGGGAAAAACCGAGTACGGTTATCTTGAAGATTTTTCGCCTGAACAACAGTATGAAAAAATTGATTTGTTCTTCAAACAAAAACCCGTTGCGGTAGTTATTACATCTGATTTAGATATATCAAAACAAATAATTGATTTCGCAGAAAAATACGACGTTCCTCTTTTAAGAACTGATTGGAGAACTTCTGAATTTACTGCAAACCTGATATCATTTTTGAAAGTTCTTTTAGCTCCCAGAATAACCCGCCACGGTGTACTTGTCGAAGTATACGGCGAAGGAATGCTTATCCTTGGAGATAGCGGTGTCGGAAAAAGCGAAACAGCAATTGAACTTGTAAAAAGAGGTCACCGACTTATTGCAGACGATGCGGTTGAAATTAAGAAAGTATCTTCAAAAACATTGGTAGGTTCAGCTCCTGAACTTATCCGTCACTACGTTGAACTTCGAGGAATAGGCATCGTTGACGTGCGCCGTATTTTTGGTATGGGGGCAGTTAAAGACACCGAAAAAATTGATATGATCATCAATCTTGAACCCTGGCAAGACGGAAAAATGTACGATAGATTTGGTCTTGAATCGGAATTTACCGATATAATGGGCATAAACATTCCTACGACCACCATTCCCGTAAAACCCGGACGTAACCTTGCTATCATTCTTGAAATCGCGGCTATGAACAACCGTCAGAAAAAAATGGGATATAACACCGCTGAGGAATTTAACGACAGACTTATGAATATGCCCATTCCGGAATAATATTCACAAAAAAATTAAGGATAAGCTTAACCTTGATAAGCTTATCCTTTTTTACTTTTAAAATTAGTTAAAACGCCTTAAGCGCCATATGAAGTATATTTTTTGCGGACACATTTCTTATATATTCTCTGCCGTTATTCCTTAAAGTCAATAACTTACATTCATCAATATCGGCTGTGCTGACAGCTATATATACCGTTCCGACAGGTTTTTCTTTAGTTCCGCCCGTCGGCCCTGCTATGCCCGTTATGCTTATTCCGATATCAGCTCCCATAAGTTTTCTTACACCCTTAGCCATAGCTATAGCGCATTCTTCGGACACTGCTCCTTTTGTTTCCAAAATATCTCGGCTAACGCCTAAAAGTTCAGCTTTAACGTCGTTTGCGTATGATACTACGCTTCCGTCAAGAACTGCTGACGCTCCGCTTACCGATGTAATTTTACCGGTAACGGTTCCGCCCGTGCATGATTCTGCAACAGCGATCTTTTTGTTGTTTTCAATAAGTTTTTTTACGAGCGCCTCTTCCAAAGTTGTGTCAACACCGTAAATAAATTCACCTACGGATGTCTTTTTCAACTTCTCGATCATATTCAAACACATTTCTTCGCCTATTTCTTTGGTCTTAGCCTTTGCAGTCACTCTTAATCTAACTTCTCCGTCACCTGCATAAGGCGCTACCGTAGGATTAAGCGACTCTGTCATTATATCGATCAGCTCACTCTCAACCTTTGACTCACCCATACCGAAAATATTTACGTTTTTGCTGACAAAAAGCTCATTTGAAAGACTTTCGATATAAGGAACGACTCCCTCTTCAAACATAGGTATCATTTCTTTGGGAGGACCGGGCAACACAATTGCAACTTTACCATTTCCTGCATCTTCTATTATAGCCCCCGGCGCTGTTCCGTGGTCATTTCTCAATATAATACACCCTTCGGGCATATACGCTTGTTTTACGTTATTTTCAGTCATCTCAAGGTGTCTGTAATCAAAAAATTCTTTTAATCTATCATAAGACTCCTGATGCAATACCATTTTTCTTCCCATAAGAGAAGCAACTGTTTCTTTGGTCAAGTCATCATAAGTTGGACCTAATCCGCCCGTCATAATAACAAGGTCTGCCCTTTTCAAAGCCTCACTTAAAAACAATTTCAGTCTCTCAGGGTTATCGCCCACGACGCCTTGATGATATTGGTTAACCCCCAATGCCGCCAATCTTTTTGATATATATGCCGCATTGGTATTAATAATATCGCCTATAAGTATCTCAGTTCCGACACATAATATTTCTGCATTTTTCACTTTCATCAAAATCATCTCCGGATTTATTATATACACTTTTTCATACTTTACAACTATATTTTACCACACAAAAATTTTTTCTGCAATAGTAATTTATTTATATTAAAACTGGTGGTTTACATTATTTTGCATTTATGTTATAATAAATAATCTTAATATATATTTGTAAGAAAGGATCGGCGCCTTTGAAAATAATTAAGTTTGATAAAGGGGATACCCTAATTATGAAAAAAAAGCACCCTTGCGGTTCTTTTGAATTTGAAGTTTTGCGCGTTGGAAGCGATATTAGAATAAAATGTAAAACGTGCGGTCATGATATGACTGTGCCGAGAATAAAACTTGAAAAAAATATAAAAAAAGTTGAAAGTATATCAGATAAAGGAGAAATATGATGACAAATCTTGAAAAGAATCTTGATTATAATATTGAATCTTGTAAAGAAACAAAAGTAAAATTCAGACCGTATCTCCTTTTTGCTTTTTTTGTTCCCGCACTTCTCTTTTTGACAATCTATCTTTTAAGAGAAGTTTATCCTATCGGTGAAAATTCGGTATTGGTTCTTGACCTCAACGCCCAGTACGTTTACTTCTTTGAGGAACTTCGCGATATACTGCTAGGCGAAGGCAGTCTTCTCTATTCGTGGCAGAGAGCTGTCGGCGGTGAATTTATGGGAATGTTTGCTTACTACGTTGCAAGTCCCTTTAACCTACTTATCGCCCTCTTCCCCGAAAAAGCAATAACAGAAGCGCTTCTTACAATATTCACCTTAAAAGCAGGTCTTTCGGGATTTAATTTTGCCGTATATCTTCATTATTCCGACAGAGCAAAAAATAAAATATCGACAGTTATTTTTGCCACTATGTACGCCTTGACGTCTTACGCTCTCGTTAACGGCCACAATACAATGTGGATAGATACACTTCTCTTTTTACCTCTTCTCGTTTTGGGATTGGAAAGCCTTATAAACAAGAAAAAGTTTATTCTTTACACTATTATGCTCAGTGTAATAGTTTTCTCAAACTTCTATATAGGTTATATGACCTGCATATTTGTTGCCATATATTCAGTTTACTACTACTTGTCGTATGGATATTCCAAAGAATATAACAAGACGGGAGAAAAACTGCACCTTTTAAAATCAATTTTTAGAGTACTGATCTTTTCTGCAATAGCCCTTGCTATGTCTGCAGTTATAATTTTGACGATAAGATATTCACTCACTTTCGGTAAAAATGATTTTTCGGATCCGAATTTTGATTTAAAATCAAACTTTAACTTCCTTGAACTTTTTGCAAAATTTTTACCTAACTCGTATGATACCGTTCGTCCTGACGGGTTACCGTTTGTTTATTGCGGTGTCCTCTCGCTTATTCTCCTCCCCGTATATTTCTTTACAAAGAAAATCACCCCCAGAGAAAAGATTTGTTCAGGCGTTCTTATTTCAATTTTGTTTTTCTCTTTCTCCGCATCTACGATCGATATATTTTGGCACGGAATGCAAAGACCGAACTGGCTTAATTACCGTTACAGCTTTATGCTATGCTTTTTCCTTCTCGTTCTTGCACACCAGGCATTTCATTTTATAAAAGATATAAAATTTAATCACATCGTTGCCGTTTGTGCCGGTCTTGTTATGCTCATAGTTTTAATTCAAGCCGAAGAATATTCATATATCGACAGCGTTATGTGCATTTGGATAAGCCTTCTTTGCGTGGGAGTTTATCTCCTTACCCTTTACGCTTTTCACAAAGAAAAGGGATCTAATTTCGTTTCGTTAATAATGGCGATAATTGTCAGCGCCGAACTTTTGATAAACGGTTACGTGTGTCTTGATGCTCTTGACCAAGACGTAATTTTCAGTTCACGCACATCATATAGAGAATTTATTGATGAACTTACCCCTTACGTTGAATATATAAAGAATAAAGACGACTCGTTTTACCGCATGGAGAAAACGATGCACCGTAAAACGAATGATAATATGACTCTTGATATAAACGGTATATCAAGCTCAACGTCAACTTTAAATCAATCGATCATTACCCTTTTGAATCAGCTCGGTTATTCTTCTAAATCTCATTGGTCGAAATATCTTGGAGGCACTCCCGCTTCCGACTCGCTTTTGGGTATTAAATACGTAATAAGCGATAACCCTTTGTCCGACGGTATTTACAAAAAAATATACGAAGAAAACGAACATTATATTTACGAAAATCCCTACTACATGAGTTTGGCTTTCGGCGTATCGACGGATTTTGAAGCTATTGACTTTTCTTCTTATGCCAATCCCTTTGACCTTTTGAACGATACTGTTACCAAAATGCTTGGCAAAGATGAAACAGTTACCATCTTTAAACCCATAGAAGACGTCAGCGTATCAATGAATAACGCAGAATACGCTCCCGTTAACGAAGAGTATTTTAAGTATACACCTCAAAATTCATCACTTCCCGCTGAAGTAACTTATACATTTACTCCCCACACGATAGAACAACTCTATTTCTTCTATCCGTCTGATTATCCGAGAAAAGTATCTCTTTCACTTAACAGCAAAGACTACGGCACTTTCTTTGACAATGAAACCGACAGAATTATTCCCCTTAGACGTTTCGATCCCGAAAGACCGGTTAATTTTACGGTTAAACTTGAAGATGACGTTCTCTATCTTTTGCGTGACCAATCCTTCTTCTATTACCTTGATACTGAGCTCTTCAAATCGGTTATGACCGAATTAAATGAGTGTCGTTTCAATATAGAGGAACACTCTGACACCTATTTAAAAGGAAACATCAACATCACAGAAGATGAAATGATGCTGTTTACTTCTATCCCTTACGACGAAGGGTGGAAGGTGATCTGCGACGGACAAGAACTTCCTGTCTTTAAAAGCGCCGACTCATTACTTGCCGCCGAAATTCCCACAGGCAGCCATACTCTTGAGTTGAAATACTTGCCCGACTGCTTCGTTAAGGGCGCTTCTATTTCCGTAATAGGAATTATGCTCTTTATTGCTCTTATTATCTTCGACTACATCTTAAAGCTTCTCCAAAAAAGAAAACAAGTCAAAAAACAATTAGCTTACGACGATTTTTACGAAAGCTTAAACTATTCGGAAAACAAAGAAAACATTATTGTTTCCGACACAAAAGATACTGAAGATAAAAATAAGAATAATCAATCAGAAGAGGAAAAGTAATATCTCAACTTCATTTATAAAAATTTGAAACATTTGAATATTTAAGCTAAAAAATGACCACCATTCGTTATGAGGTGGTCATTTTGTTTACAAAACATTTGGAGTATCCGTCGATCTTTTTTACGGGCGGAATAGTTTATATGTTACTTGAAATTTTGTGGCGTGGTTATTCGCATTGGTCAATGGGGGTATGCGGAGGACTGTGCTTCTTGGGTATCTACTTTATCGAAAACTCAAGATATAAACTTCCCTTGTATTTGAAGTCTTTCTTTTGCTGTTTGTTTATAACTTTTAATGAATTTATAACGGGATATATAGTTAACGTTTCTTTTGGTTGGAACGTGTGGGACTATTCAAATATGCCCTTTAATTTTATGGGACAGATATGTCTCGTTTATTCTATATTCTGGCTTTTGCTCAGTATTCCCGCATTAAAAATAGCTTCAGTTATGAAAAAGCACCTTTTTTCTCCAAAAGAAACCGTTAACTGAATAAAATAAGAGAGGAAGTCCTTCGCACTCCCTCTCTTGTTTTATTCAAGATACCATTTTATTTCTTCTTCGATCCAATATGCAAAATTAGTATACGGAAGTCTGTTTTCGTGAGCCTTTATCTGCGTATACAAAGGCGCTCCGTCAACTTGACCTTCCCATATATCCGCATATACGTAATCATATTCGTCTCGCTCAACACTCTTCATATATTCAATAGCATCTGCGTGGACTACCTTTATCTTATCCTTATACTTAAACTGCGGTAAAATATGTTTTTCAAATAAATCTATAATTCCTTTGCTTATCTCAACAATCGTTATGCTTTTAACATTATCCAAAAACGATATAAGGTACGGATAGTACCCTAATCCCAATCCTAACACAAGGCATCTTCCGTGAGCCTTGTCAACGTCTATCTGCATAGAGTTTATCTCGGACGGACAAACGCTTACCCAAGGCATATTCCCTTCGTATATGCTCGGAAAACTAACCTTGCTGTCAAAAAAACCCAACTTCGGCACAACTATATCGTCTGAAAACTTTGGCATATCGTACTGAAAAAATTCACCTTTTTCATAAGATACGTTAAGCAAAAGAAACTTTCCGTCGCTGACGTTCGGTACTTTTATATCGTTTAAGTACCGATTATCATAAAAATAATCTTTCGTATGTTTTTTGGCGTTTGAAAACAAGCGTCTAATATATTCTGTATCCGCATAATCCCAAATTTTCAGCTTATCACACAGTTTTTTCACTACATAAAAAGTCTCAAAGTCACCGAAATACAGTCCCTCTTTTTCCAACTCTTCAAGTTTTCTTTTTGTGTATTTTTTAAAAGCTTTATCTATATCGGACTTAGAATACTTAATACAAGGCGCTTCGGTTATGATCTTCTGTGAAATATAGCCGCTTAATTTTAAGCTTGTCTCTTTATCCATAAATGTTTAATATTAACTCCTTATTGTGTATTTAACCCTATGTCACATTCCTCTTTCGGAAAGCCTTTTTTGCACTTCAGGTATACTCCCCACAATGCAACAGAGGATAAAAACCACGAAATAGGATAGCAGAAAAAGATTATGGTAAATGAATTGGGCGCTACTATTCCAACAAACCAGAGCCATGCAATACGCGTTGCAAATACCGATATTACGTTTATAAACATCGGAGTCTTTGAACGTTCAATTCCTCGTAGCGCAGGTCCGAAAATCGCAGCCGGAACGTTGAACAAATACCCTATTCCAAGCACAAGAAGTTTTCCAACGCCTTTTTCTATTACTTCAGGCTCGTTGATATATAACCCTAAAAGCTGTCTCGGGAACAATACAACACCGATTACAATAACAGAAGACATAGCAAAAGTTAACCACATCGCCAACATTGATACTCTATGTATTCTGTCATATTTTTTAGCGCCGTAATTCTGTCCTACAAAGCTTACGACCGCCGTTCCCGCTGCAGCCTGGAACAAGTTTATATAATGCCCTATTCCTGACGCAGCTGTATTTGCAGCCATATAATCACTTCCAAATCCGTTTACTGTTGACTGGAGTGTTATATTAGCTATACTGTATAAAACAGAGTTTATACCCGTCGGAACTCCAACTTTTATGATGCTTATGAACACATTTTTATGGAAACGTAATTTTCTTATAACAAGCTTCAAATCATCGTCTCTCTTCATAAGCAGATACGTTACGCTGACAGCAGAAAGTATTTGCGATATAATAGTTGCTAAAGCAACACCCGCTTCTGCCATACCAAAAGAGACAACGAAAATAACGTTTAATATAACGTTTATAAGCCCGGATATAGTCAGTATATATAAAGGCTTCTTGCTTTCTCCTGCCGCCCTCAATATACTCACACCGAAGTTAAACAACATAGAAAACGGAACGCCTGCAAATATTATTGACATATAAATAACGGAATGATCAATTACGTTTTCGGGCGTATCCATTAAAACAAGCATAGGTCTTGCTGTTAAAATACCAAACAAAGCAAGCGCTAATCCTGCACATATAGAAAATATAATTGAAGTATGTACAGTCTTCTGCACCTTTTCGCTGTTTTTCGCACCTAAGAATTTCGCGCAAATTACAGTCGAACCGCTTGAAATACCCCAAAAGAGATTTAACAAGAGATTAGTCAAATGCCCTGTTGAGCCAACCGCAGCTAATGCAGTTTCACCCGCAAATTTACCGACAACTATCTGGTCAGCAGTAGTGTAAAACTGCTGAAGTAAATTTGTTAAAATAAGCGGCATAATAAAAATCAAAAGTTTTTTCAGTATACTGCCTTCGGTTAGATCCGTTTTGCTGTTAACTTTCATATCATTTACCTTCCTGTTTTGTAAAAACACGTTACGGTATATTCGAATTAATTATACATTTTATTTTTTTACAAATCAACCTTTTTTAAAAATTTACACTGTAATTTTTATGCTTTTTCACAAAAGAATATTTTCCTTTTTTTAGTGAAAAAACTATGTCTGATTAATATATTTTTTACATAAAAAACAAAAAAACACTTGACAAGAAACTAACATTATGATAATATACTTGAGTACGAATTAATGCGCTGCTAGCTCAGTGGATAGAGTGCCCGGCTACGAACCGGTAGGTCGCAGGTTCGAATCCTGCGCGGCGCGCCAAAAAAGAAGTAACTTTTGTCTACCAAAAGTTACTTCTTTTTTTATCCAAGCCGCAAGCTTGGCATATCATCACCGCGCGAAGCGTGGTGCATATCATCAGCCCCTTTGGGGCTGTATCTCATCACGCGCCAGCGTGCATACTCCTGCGGCTTGATGAGATGCAACACTTCGTGTTGATGATATGCAATTCCTTCGGAAT
>JBGVPD010000005.1:0-33801 GCA_045126815.1 Eubacteriales bacterium | reverse complement strand
GTAAATGTTGGAATACAATGTGAACTTGCCATCATCATTGGTGTCTTCAAAGTCACCAATGAACTTGATACCTCTTGTTGCAGGACATCTTCCCATATATGAAAGCTGTACTGCATCGCCGTCAACATATCCTGACGTGCTATATACTTCAAGAATAGATACACCATCCTGAGTTACATAACCGTTTGCGTGGCTTGTATATGAGTTAACGTATGAGTTGTTGGGGATTTTTCCTCCATCCTTAAGAACTACTGCTGAATGCTGTTTCAATGTCAAGATATTTGTTGATGAACCGTTATTCAACAATGAGCAGAAACCGCCTACTACGGGGATTTCACTTTCACCCTTGAGTATTACTCTTGTTGTGGGTACTCTGTACGTTAAGCCGTTTGCTTCAAAGCTTGCATAATCATATCTTCTGCTTGCATCTCTGTAATATGAACCACCGTATATTGTTGCCTTTGCATCAGCGTCTTCGTCAATATAGCCGGTTACTACAACTTCAGAATCGTTTGTCTGAGGAAGTATCGGATTTGCTGCGTATCTGTGTGCACCGTATATTGCAAGTTCTGTTGCATTTCCTGCTATTATCAACTGTTTCATTACATCATCAGCATCTCTAGATTCTGCTGAAGGACCGCTGATGCTCACCTTAGAAAATCCTGTCTGTCTTGTTACATGGTTAGAGCCTGACGTTGAACCGTTTACGAGTGAGCCACCCATCATAAGTGTCTTGTAGTAGCCCCATTCGCTTCCGTTGATTACCAATTCAGACGTTCCGCTGTGTACTGCCTTGATACCGTCCATTCTCGAGCCTGCATACACCGATCTTGCACCCGAGTAATAGCAGTTGATAAATTCTACCTTAGAGTTTCCTTCATGTATTCCGTTATACGTGATCTGTGAGCCGCCAAATACGTCTCCACCTGTCATATTAAGGTTCTTTGTTACTGTGTAGCCTGTTCCGGGATCTGCTGTTATACAGTTGTTGAACGTTAATGTTGAGCCGCCTGAATGTATAGCATTGTGCGCTGAAATCCATGAACCGCCTGCTATATGGCTCTTTGTTGTTATGAGTTCTGTTCCACCCTGGATCGTGAGTGTTGTTGTATTTGTATGTCTTGCAACGGCGGATGTCAATTCTGAACCTGCAACTATATAACTGTTAAGCGTTGTTCCTTCATTTACCGTTACGTCAACTGTTCCGCTATGTTTTTTCTCCGCTGTTGTACCTGCAATATACGAACCGCCGAAAAGTGCTCCGCCTACTGTCGCACCGTTAATATTTATCGTGGTGTTACCGGAGTGGTATGCTCCGCCCGTTCCCTTAATATACGAACCGCCGTAGAACTTTACACTTGTATTTGTAATTGCGTTTATCGTTATAGTTGTTGTAGCAGAGTGGTATGCAGCAGCTGTTGTACCTTCATCAAAATATGAACCGTTGTAGATAGTTCCGCTGAACGTACCTCCCTGGTAGTTAATTGTTGTTGTACCTCTATGAGATATAGGCTTACTTGAAGATATATATGAACCGCCTACAAATGCTTTTGCAAAAGTACCGCCTGTAACTGTAATTGTTGTGTTTTCGTTTACATACGATCCATTTTGCTCATTCTTCAAATATGAACCGCCGTATACAGCATCATTAAACGTACCACCCGAAATGGTGATCGTCTTGTTTATAAAATCGTAACTTGCTTTGCTTGCGTTTGTAAGTTTTCCACCAAAGAATACCGACTTATTGAAAGTACCGCCGGATATATTGATGATCATATTACCACTCATCGCAGCTGAGCTTGTAAGTGTTCCCGATGTGTCGTTTGCAAAGTACACCGTTTCATTAAATGTACCGCCCGAAATGTTAATTGTTGCTGTAAAGTTAGCCTGTGTGTCGTTTCTGTTGTTTCCTGCACTAATTGGTGTGCCTTCGGGAATTGTTACGTTTTGAATGTTGAATGTAAAATTCTTATCTACAGCATAGTTTGCTCGGCCGTTACCTGCAAAATATGAACCAAACCACAACGCTTTGATTTCACCTGTTGTATTAATCGTTACGTTCGCACCGTTAGGTGTAAGTCCGTTACCGGGCTGAAGGTCACCACCTATCAAACCTCTGTTAGTAGTAGTAACGCTTGCGCTATCCAAAACAAAGATATCAGTCTTACCGGTAATCTTTGTTGTTGCCTGGCTTGAAACGTTATTATGTATACCGCCGTACAACATCTGAGTATCAGCATTACCTGCCAACTTAACATACGGTGTATCTACCGTTACTCCGGATGCATAGAAGTTTCCGCCCATTGATCTGTAACTTCCGGTATATACCGTAACGTGTCCTGCAAGCTGGGGGTTATGCGTTGTAACAACATTACCGAAATCTTCGTCTCCGTCTGTCTGGTCGTGTCCTACCGTACCCATACCTTCAACAAACAAGTAGCATCCGCCGCTCGACCATGATCCTGTGGCCGATACGTCAAATATCATATCGTCAAAGTTGAAGTTTCCGTACATCTTCAATGTTGCTGTTGTTTTTAATGTTATTCCAAGTGTCGGTGTTTCACCGTCTGCTACCTCGGAATAAATGTTTACTTGGCCTTTGTGCTCTCTTCCAGCTACACCTACTACCGATGTAGAACTGATAGTCATGTTGGCTCTGAGTATTACGTCAATGCTCTCTCCGGATGTCTCAGCCAAAGCAATAGCATCATTCAAGAATTTAACAGGATCAACAGATGAGTCGCTGTATATCATAGCACTGCCTGCAAAAACAACGGCATCTTCAACAGTTACCTCGTTTGCATATTCAGTTGCAAAAAATGCAGTCGAAGCAGCCAAGTTATCAATCTGAATGTCAATTACCGAACTTGCATTCTTGTCTATACTTACTTTATCGTAGCTAACTTTAAAAAGTTCGCCCTGCGCCTGAGATGCTTCAATTTCACCAACCCAAGTTATTACAGCTTTTCCGTTTGAAATCGTGTAATCCAATCTCGCATCAGAAATAGCCGCACCCGCAGTAACAGTTTTCGCTGTCATTATCTGCGGATCCCAAGTCAATGTGATCTTTCCGCCCTCAATTAATTTGTCGTTACCTTTGAAGCCGAAAGGAACTTCAAAAGAACTAAGCTCCTCTACGTCAACAGAACCACCGTATATAACAAGTCCTGTCGTGTCAGCCGCAGCACAAAGCATCGTAACTATCATAACAGTTACAACCGTAAGTGCTATCCAAAGTAATTTGGATGACTTTCTCATAAATGATACCTCCAAAATATATTAACATTTTTTTACTACGTTTTTTAGAAAATCTATTCAAAAAGATTTTATTCAAACCTTATTGATTTCTCTGTAAGCAAACTCTGCCGATTCCGGAGTATACGTTACTCCTAAAGAATATACCGGCACTTTCTTGAAGAAACTGTCAAGAACATCTAAAAGCAAAACTATGTTTTCGCTCTGTTTAGGTCTAAATATCTGCTCAAATATCAGCTCCAAAGCCTCAGACGAGTCAAGTTTTCTGATTTCATTAACATCAGACCTATAAATAAAACACAAAGCCTTAACAGGAACCACAACATTGGTACTTAGATCACTCTTGCCTGAAAAAGGTGTTCCCGATGCATAAAAAACACCGTCTACCTCTCTAATCGCAGGCTTGTCGTCGTTTATGATAACAGCCTTGTTACTTCCAAATACCTCTTGCCAAAAATGAGTATGAGTAGATTTACCCGTTCCGCTGTCTGCCGAGAAAAGATACGCCTTGTTCTCATACATAACCGCCGACGAATGAAGAATAAAACCGTTATTTTTTAAAAGCTTTACTCCCAAGCAGTAACCGAACCAGATATATTCGCAATCCTCTATACTTAAATGCGGACTTTCTTTTTGTCTTTCTTTAACGTATTCTTCGCTTATATTTATGTCTATCACCGTTGCATTAGACGGTAATTGTTCAAAATCACACAAATACTTTTCGGCATATTTTTTTAAACGTTCATGCCGAGGATCCATTTTTACGTACAATCCCGCCATACGATATAAAGGCATATTATACTCCTGTTCACAACTCATCCTGCTGCAATATCACAACAAAAACTCAAAAAATTTTCATTTGTTAACACTTTAGTAAAAATGAGGTGTTATAGTATTTTCAACAAAGGTACTTTTGCCAAAAGGGTATAGTATCCCCATTGATATACATCATTATTATATATTATATAATCTATTTTGTCAATATCTTTCCAAGTCATATTATTTCTATTTTATGGCAATAAATTGCCTGTTTTATCTCAAAAAATACAACCAAACAAAACAAAAGGAGTGTGCTTACAAAATGAGACGTTTTTTCGCAGAAACTTTACCGAATATTTGTAAAAAATGTGTTAATTTTTTCAAAATACACACTTTTTTGCGTTGTTGTCTGTTAGCTCTTGTAACACTTTTTCTTTCCGAGGCACTTTCAAGACACTCATTATTCGCTCCTTTTAAGTTTCTTTTGTCAACGCCGTTTGTATTTTTGTTTAACTATCTTATCATACTCGCGACTTTTTCGTTGGCTATGCTTTTCCCAAAAGAGTCGTTTGCTTTGGTAATAATATCTTCATTTTGGTTAATAATTTCTATAGTAAACTACATACTTCTCTCTTTCAGAGCGACCCCTTTTTCAGCAATAGATTTTTCATTAGCCATTACCATGTTGAGAATTATAAACGTTTATCTGAGTTTTTTTGAACTGTTGTTGATAGTTATCGGCTCAATAATATTTATAATTGCTCTCGTATTAATATGGAAAAAGACAACTAAGGTTAAAGTTAATTTTGTGCAAAGCGGATTATTTGTCGTGTCTATACTTCTTATCCTTCTTCTGTCCGGATTGATCGGCAAACATACGGGACTTTTGAACAAAAAGTTTCCAAATCTCGCACAAGCTTATGACGAATACGGCTTTGCTTACGGATTTTCACTCAGCGTATTTGATATAGGAATAGACGAGCCCGATCATTACACGGACGAAAACTTAGAAAATATTCTTAAAGAAATAAATTACTCACAAAATACTCCTCCGAAAAACTCACCAAACATAATCATAGTTCAATTAGAATCATTTTTCGACGTAAACAGATTATCCTATCTTATAACGGATGAAAACCCAATTCCAACCTTTTCTCAGCTAAAAAGCAATTACCCTCACGGATTAATTACCGTTCCGTCTTTAGGCGGCGGCACTGCCAACGTTGAATTTGAAATTTTAACGGGGATGAATCTCGAACATTTCGGCCCCGGGGAGTATCCCTATAAAACGATACTCAGAGCGCAGACGTGCGAAACCCCTGCTTTTACACTTAAAAATTACGGATATACGTCACACGCTATTCACAATCATACTGCAACATTCTACGACAGACACTACGTATATTCCGCCTTGGGATTCGACACGTTTACCCCAATAGAACTAATGAGCAACATAGAGTATACTCCTTTAGGTTGGGCAAAGGATACTATACTAACAGAAGAAATAATAAACTGTCTCAATTCAACCGAAAACCAAGATTTTATTTTTACAGTTACAGTTCAACCGCACGGAAAATATCCTGACGAAAGTCTACCGTCGGAAAAAGAAATTATGGTCGATCTGGAAAACATATCCGACCAACAAAAAGAGGCGCAATACAAGTATTTTGTAGAACAGTTAAACGGCACGGACAAATTCATCAGTGAGCTCATACAATCACTCAGCGCACTTGAAGAGCCGACAGCGGTATTGTTCTACGGCGACCACTTCCCTGCGATATACATTGACGAGGACAAGCTCAAAGAAGGCACAAAATACCAAACTGATTACGTTATATGGGCAAACTACGACATCGAACAAGACAACAAAAACTTGTATGCCTATCAGCTTGTATCCCACTTTTTTAAGGCGCTTGAGTGTAACCTCGGAACAACGACAAAAATACATCAAAATCTTTTAAACGAGCTTAATTATCAAGATAAGTTAGAGCTTGTCGAATACGATATGCTTTACGGAAATAAGGTCATATATGACGGCGTATCTCCTTATAAAAAAACCGATATTAAATACGGTATCGGCGACATTTACATAACAAAACTTGAATTTAATAACTCGACTCTCACAATACACGGAAACAAGTTTAACGAGTTTACGAAAGTAAAAATAGACAACTACTTTAAAGACACTGTGTACGTAAACGATAAATGTATAAAAATCGAAAACGTATCGCCCGATAACGCCAAAACATTACAACTGTTCCAGTATACACAGGATAAATTCGAGCTAAAGTCAAGCGCCGAATATCTTATAAGCAGTTTTATAAACCCATAAAAACATAAAAAAACCGTTTCGTTTGCTTTTAAACGAAACGGTTTTTTAAATATTGGTCCAATACGCCTATATTTTTTAATTCTACGGATTACACGCGCCGCACGGACTATAACCCTTCCCCAAAAGTCCGTCTCTGCTGCCTTTGTATTCTTGCTTATTGTTATCTTTTATTGTACTTACAGAATCACAGTCTGGCAAGTGGAATTTTTTTGAACTAGTATTAAGAATATAAAACTCTTCAAAATAAACGTCATCTTCGCTTTCGGCTGATACTTTGCTTTCACCCGTCAAATAATCTATCTCAATTCCCGGTTGATTGTTGTACACAAATACATTAAAACATATTCCGTCTCCCTCGTCTTCGACCGAATACGCCTCCATCAGTACACCTCTTGCAACAAGTTCTGTTCCAAGAAATATGGGTGACACTCTGTACAAAACGTGGTTTGAAGTTTCTTTAACGTAATCGGCTACCATATCTTCAAACGGCAACATTCCCTGAGTATTCATATATCTTGTGCCCGTTATCAAATTATTCTCATTTGCATTTTCACCCGTCAGCATATAGGCAATAAGGTGACATCTATTATACAAATACTTGCCGTCAACAAAATCATATTTTACCGTTTGCCAACCTGTAGGCTTTATACTTCCGATAGACTCTCTGTCTTTTACGGGCATAAGTTCTTTGCCTACATTCGCACAAACGACCGTACATCTGCCAAGATTATCAAGTTTACCGTAACTCTCAAAAGGAACGGTAACGATCTGACTTTCTTGAAAAAACGGCATATTATTGTTGATAATAACGTAAGGTGTTTCTCCGTCAAATTCAGGAACAGCATAATAATCAAAATAACCGTTTTCACTAACACTTGGTATCGTATTTTCGTTTTCTTCAGTAGAAAGAGGTTCTTTATACGGACTTTGAACAGAACAGCCGCAAATGATAAAAATACATATAAAAAGAATAAAAGAAATAATCTTTAACTTCATCTTGTCCAAACCTCGCAAGTTATTTTATCGTGAGACGTCCCCTTAAATTCAAAGACTTTTTCAAGCTTTCTATCCGAAAAATCTATTTCAAGTTTCATATCCGCCGGATATACTTTATTCCATTTAAAAAGAATAACCGTATCTATTTTATCATTATAATCACCTAAAGAGTTCAACTCAACAAAACAACAATCGCCCTCTCGTGCTTTGTTTAAATAATCATTATCAACCAAAATATTACTATAATTTTTAAACAATTTTGAGGAGTACTCATTCACATAAAGCTTACATCCATTTGACATCTCCAAAATTTTCAACACTACTTCAGCGTCTCTGCTCTGACGTCTGTTGTTAAAGCCTATCCCCAAATTTTCATCAACACAAATAAACACGTTCAAAGATATCACCTCTCTTTTTATTATACAAAAACCTTAAAAGCTTTGCAAGTAAATCTTAATTATAAATAAAAAGCGGTGCTCATAAAGCTATGAGCACCGCCAAAAATTATTCTGTAATTACGCGAGGTTAGCTTCAAGTGTTGCAAGTTCAGCCTTAAGTTCTGCGGGAACTGTATCGCCGATCTTGTTGTAGAATTCCTTGATGCCGCCAATTTCTTCTTTCCAAACTGCCTTATCAACATTGAGAAGTTCCTTAACAACATTGATATCAATGTTAAGACCTTCGATGTTGATATCTTCAGCCTTAGGAACGTAACCGATAGCTGTTTCAACTGCGTCTACCTTGCCTTCGCAACGAGCGAGGATCCAAAGAAGAACACGCATATTGTCACCAAATCCGGGCCAAATGAAGTTGCCTTCATCATCTGTACGGAACCAGTTAACGTTGAAGATCAAGGGTTTGTTTGTGATCTTTGTACCCATTTCGATCCAGTGTTTGAAGTAATCACCCATATTGTATCCTGCAAAAGGAAGCATAGCCATGGGGTCACGACGAACTACGCCGACAGCACCTGCTGCAGCTGCTGTTGTTTCGGAAGCCATGATAGAACCAACGAATACGCCGTTGTTCCAGTCACGTGACTGATATACCAACGGAGCTGTCTTCGCACGTCTGCCACCAAATACGATAGCAGAGATCGGAACACCTGCAGGACTGCTGAATTCAGAAGAAATGCAAGGACAGTTGATCGCCATAGAAGTAAATCTTGAGTTGGGATGAGCACCGCAAGTTGACTTATCTTTCTTGTCGTACTTTCTGTAATCCCATGTGTTGCCCTTCCAGTCAATAGCGTTTGCGGGAGGATTGTTGTCAAGACCTTCCCACCATACTGTATTGTCATCAAGATTATGAACAACGTTTGTAAAGATTGTATCTCTCATTGTTGTCTTGAGAGCGTTGGGGTTTGATTTTTCGTTTGTACCGGGAGCAACACCAAAGAAACCGTTTTCGGGGTTAACTGCCCAAAGTCTGCCGTCAGCACCAACACGGAGCCATGCAATATCATCACCTACGCACCATACTTTATAACCCTGTTTACCGTAAATTTCGGGGGGAATAAGCATAGCAAGGTTTGTCTTACCACAAGCTGAGGGGAATGCTGCAGAAATATACTTAATTTCGCCGTTGGGATATTCAATACCGAGAATAAGCATATGTTCAGCCATCCAGCCTTCTTTTCTGCCGAGGTAACTTGCAATACGGAGAGCAAAGCACTTCTTACCGAGAAGAACGTTGCCGCCGTAACCTGAGTTGATTGACCAGATCGTGTTGTCCTGAGGGAAGTGAACGATGTATCTGTTCTCTTCGTCAAGGTCTGCTCTTGCGTGAAGTCCCTTAATGAAGCCTGCGTCATCATCACGGAGAGCTGCAAGTACAGTCTTTCCTACTCTTGTCATAATAAGCATATTGAGTACAACGTAAATAGAGTCTGTAAGCTCAATACCGATCTTTGCAAAATCAGATCCTACAACACCCATTGAGTAAGGAATAACGTACATTGTTCTTCCCTTGTATGAGTTCTTGTAAAGCTTTCTGAGTTTTTCGTACATTTCAGCGGGTGCCATCCAGTTGTTAAGAGGTCCTGCTTCTTCTTTTGTTTCTGTACAAATAAATGTTCTGTTCTCAACACGTGCTACGTCGTTGATAGCTGTACGGTGCAAGTAGCATCCGGGGAGCTTATCCTGGTTGAGTTTGATCATTTCGGAAGTAGCGCAAGCTTCTTCGCGAAGTGCTTCTCTCTGCTCGTCTGAACCGTCGATCCATACGATCTTGTCAGGACAAGTAAGTTCAGCCATTTCGTTGATCCATTCATTTACATACTTGTTGGTTGTCATTTGGTTTTGCCTCCAATTTTGTTATTTATTTTTATTTTTTCTTTTTATTATTTAAACAGAGATTTTTATTTCTCCGTTTGTTTTCTCTTTATTATATCGGATAACCTCGCAAATTCGCCTATATCAAGTCTTTCTCCCCTGATATTTAGATCAAGCCCTGCTTCTTCCAAAGCCGCTTGTATCTCCTCTTTGCTTATATCAACTTTCCCCGACAAAGCGTTCACCAAAGTCTTTCTTCTCTGTTCAAACGCCGCCTTTATTACCCTGAAAAAGAGTTTTTCATCAACCACTTTCACAGGCGGTTCATCGTATAAAGATATCTGTATTACGGCAGAGTCAACTTTAGGTGCAGGCATAAAATTACCTGCGCTCACGTTAAATAACTTTTTAACCTCTCCGTAATAATTCACCGATGCTGTAACAGCTCCGTAATCTCCTTCTTTTGAGTTTGAACAAAGTCTGTCAGCTACTTCTTTTTGAACCATAAAGGTCATTTTCTTAAACGGCAATCTGCTTTCAAGCAAAAGCATAAGAATAGGTGTCGTAATATAGTATGGTAAATTTGCGCACACGTAAACATTGCTATTACCGAATTTTTCATAAAACAGCTTTTCTATGTCAGTTTTCATAATGTCGGAGTTTATAACTTCGACGTTATCAAAATCAGACAACGTTTCCTCAAGAACCGGAATAAGACCTGTATCAATTTCAACTGCGACTACTTTTTTGCCTACCTGACATAATTCTCTTGTCAAGGTTCCTATTCCGGGACCTATTTCAAGTATACAATCGTCAGATGAAGCACCGCATTCGGCAGCTATACGCATAGGCACTTCTTCTGTTATCAAAAAGTTTTGCCCAAACTTTTTTTGGAATTTTATGCCGTGCTTTTCCATCAGCGATTTAACTGTACCGATATTTGTAAGCCTCATTGTATTTTCCTCTTGACAAAGCATTTACAGTATGATATAATTCCAAATGTCTTGCCGATGTAGCACAGTGGTAGTGCAGCTGATTCGTAATCAGCAGGTCGTGGGTTCAATCCCCACCATCGGCTCCATTTTTTTGCCTATTTTTTCTTTTTAGGCAAATCCAAACGTATCATCGCTGTTATAATTGAAGTCATTACAAACAGCTCGGTCAGAACTCCTGCCGTAGAACCCGATACGAAATTATATATTATCCACAAAGGCGAGCTGGGCAGAGATATCAATCTGACAAGTCTCGCATTTTCTATTCCCCACGATACAGTCGTCAAAACCATTCCCAACATTGGTAGTAGGCTGAGATACCCTTCCCAACTTAACGATACGGCTAAAACGCATACAAGCGAGAAAAACACGATCCACCAATTGCTTTTTGCCCACTTTTTATCTTTATTTGCAAACACTACCGATCTTACTGCAGCTATAAAGTTCATCAAGGCTCCGGTATATGCGTGCAGCATCAAAAAGTGCGCCGTAAAAAAAGAACAACTGATTATCTGTATCATAACTATTCTTTTTTGGGTTTTCATCTGGTACGCGGTCATTGATGCCAAAAGCCCCAAAAAACCTATAAACTGTGCTATAATATCGTATGAACCGTTAATATTAAACACTTCAAAAAGAGCTTCCATACACTAACCCCGACAAAAATCCATAGTTATTACATATTTTAACATAATATGTTTCAGTTGTCAACGAACTATTGTTTTTTTCTAACATTCTTTACTTTATTTTCATATATTTTTTATAAAGACAAAAAGGCGGTGAATTTAAAGATGCCTCAAAAAATAAATTATCAAGCTCTCCTCGATACAGAAATAGAAAAAGTTAAAGCCATGCACGTACGTCCTAGATTGTTACTCCACGCTTGTTGCGCTCCCTGTTCAAGTTATGTATTAGAATATCTTAACGAGTACTTTGATATAACTATTTTCTTTTTTAATCCGAACATCTCTCCTGCCGAAGAATACAGTTTCAGAGCAAACGAGTTACAAAGGCTGGTAAAAGAACTACCGCTAAATAATAAAGTTGAAATAATAATACCGCCATACTCTCCTGACCCTTTTGAAGATATCGCAAAAGGCAAGGAAGATTTGCCCGAAAGAAGTACAAGATGCTTTGACTGCTATAATCTTCGTCTTTCCGAAACATTAAATATGGCAGAAAAAGAGGGATTTGACTATTTTTCAACTACACTATCCATAAGCCCCCATAAAAACGCAGATTGGATAAACGAAATAGGCATGAACCTTTCAAAAGATACTAATGTAAAATGGCTTTTCTCCGATTTCAAAAAGAAAAACGGTTATAAAAGATCTATAGAATTATCAAACCAATACAGTCTCTATCGCCAAAATTACTGCGGTTGCATTTACTCAAAAAAATAACTCAAACTAAAAAACAGCATAAAAAAGCTCTCTGAAAACCAGAGAGCTTTTTATATTTAAGTCATATTTGTTTAGTTATCAATTATGCCTTTTTCTTCTTCATAACTACAACAACTACTACAACTGCAACTACTACAACTGCTGCAATTACAACGATGATCCAGGGGAAACCTGCTTCGTTGCCAGCATCGTCAGTAGCGGGAGCTGTTGTCTGCTCGGGAGCATTTGTAGCTGTGGGAGCCTTTGTTGTGTTTTCAGCTTCAGGAGCCTTTGTTGTATCATCAGCGCCGGGAACTGTTGTATCATCTACGGGAGCTTCTGTTGTATCATCTACAGGAGGAAGTGTTTCAGGAGCTTCGTAGGGGTTTTCTGCAGCCCACTGAGCCAATTCTTCAACAGTCTTGCCTGCGGGAAGCTTAACAAACTTAGCGTCGATACCGGATGCTTCATCAGCAACCAATGCTACTGCGTATGCGAGCTGAGCGTCTTCGCCCTTCCAACCTGAGAAGTCAACGATTGTAGCTGCGGGAGCATTACCCTTGTTTGTGATGTCAGCAGCGTTGATTCCGTATGCGTTACCGAAGTTACCGCCATTGATCTTGAATGTTACAACACCGTCAGCGTTTGCAAAACCTGTAGGTCCAACACCGTTGATATCGCCTTCAAATGTACCGCCGTTAATTGTAATATTAACGTGACCGGAATAGTTAATCATCTGGTGAACAGTACCGCAAAGGATACCCTTAACTACTGTTGTACCTTCAATTGTGATGTTTGATGTGATTTCTTTAGCGTCAACTACTGCGCCGCCCCACTGAGCAAGTACTTTGTTGTATGTACCTGACTGAACGAGCATTGTGGGGTTTTCACCTGTTGACTTAGCATATCTGTGGCCACCTGCAAGGCTTACATAGTAGTCAGGAACTTCTGCAAAGAGTTCGTCTGCAGGATATGTCTTAACGCCTTCACCGATCTTTGTTGCATAGAAATGGAAGTTCATTGAACGGTCCATGCTGATTGTTTCGATATCAATGTTTTCCCAAATAGAAGAACCGTTGATAGAAAGCTGTGCGGGCATTTCAAGAGAAATCTTAGCGCCGTTTGTTGCACGGTAGTCAACATTGTTGTATACAGATGTGAACTTGATTACGTTGTTAGCAAACTTAGCTGTTCTTGTGTCAGCCTGTGTTGCACTCTTACCGTAAGCTTCTTTTCTACCGAAGTAAACGGGACCTGTGATAACGATTGTACCGCCTGTTTCAGCAAGCATTTCTGTTGCCTGATAGAAAGCTGTTGTTACGTCGTACATAGGAGCTTCAGCTGTTGCATCATAATCCTCATGTTCAAGGGGTCTGAGGGGGTTTTCGGGAGATGTACCTGAACCGTTACCGGGAAGTTCATCCCATTTGCACATGTTTGTTTCGGGATCTCTGGGAGCGTCCTGAATAAAGATTACTTTATCGCTTCCGGGCTTGAGATCATTTGCGTTTGTGCCGGGCTGTGTTGCAGCTGCAGATGCACTGAAAGCAAACATACCTGCGATCAATGAAACAGCAAGAGCAACTACTAAAAGTTTTGCAAAGTTTTTCATAGTAAAAACTCTCCTTTTTTTATTTTTTACTCGGCAATACCCACATAATCACACGGACACCACCGATATTCTTAACATCAGTATTATATCATCAATTCTGTTTTTTTTCAATCACTTTTTTACATTTTCGTAATTTTCAACAAATTTAAAGTCATTATTTTGTACACAACCCCCACCGGTAATCAAAAAACACCTAATAGCCCACTATTTTCAACTCTATACTTATTCATATTTAGTTAAAAATTTGCTTTTTCGACCCTTTTTTTCGGTTGGATCAATCACAAAAAACGCTCTGCATTTTTTAAAAAAGTGTAAACATTTAGTCTTTTCTAAGCATTATTTCAATCTCTCTGCCTATTACATCCGCCATACGCAAAAAACCTGCATCATTAGGGTGTGAACCGTCAACGGTATACACATCACGGTATCTTCCGCCAAACATTGTGTAACCGTCAATAAAACTTACGTTTTTATCACCATTTTCTTTGGCATACATATAAGTATCAAACACAACTTGTTTTCTTTTTATCAAGTCTTCGTATTGGTAATAACTTTTTGATGCTGACACGAATATTATGGGCGTATTCGGATTTTTCTCTCTGTATTTTTTATATAAAGGCAAGTGTGTCTTTCTCAGATACTCAGAGGTTGGCGCATTATAATCATAATCGCACACAAAGAGAGACACGTCAAGCGATGCCAAATAATCTGCCATAGCGTCCTCACCCTTGGCGCTTCCCGAAAAACCGAGATTGATGTAATCGGCATTGATATCGTGTGATATTATTGACTGATAGCTGTTACCGGGTCTTGATGCACACCCGCCCTGCGTTACCGACGAGCCGTAATATAAGATAGGTTTTTCATAAGTATATTTTTCTCCGTTTGATACTTTTGAACCTGATCTAATACCTATATAAAGCTCATCTACACGATTATAAAGGGGGAAATTTATCTCAAAACATCGCATATCCTTACCCTTTAAATAGGTTATTGATTCATACCCGTCAACCATATCTTTCGGGGGGACAAATGTGTTGTTATAAGTATACGTTCCGTTTTTCACCTCATACATATCAAACCCCGAAGTTCCCGTCTTCGGCATATGCGAAAAATTCGTCACCTTGGGCATTATACACTTTATTGCAACGTAATCGGAATCGGTAGAAAACCTTACCCTTATTCCCGCCGTATTAAAATTGAGAGACGTAACCCCACTGCTTACTTTTTCGGCAACTTCTTCCGGCATACGCTTGAAAACGTCTGTCTCGCCCTTGTATAAGCCGTATAAGTCAAAAGGCGGTTTCTTTACGTCATAAAAAACAATATCTTTTTCTTCAAGATTTGTTTTTACCTCAAGATTTTTATCTATTTTTGCAATATCATCTTCAAGTTTTTTCGTCTTATCCATTTTTCATCGCCTCTTTAACGTTTTCTGTAAATTTTTAACCGCATTTCCCTATTAAATTTTATCACACAAAAAAAGAAAAGTCAACCGAACAACCCCAAACACACTTGACATTTGACTTTATTTATTGCATAATAATAAGGATAGAATTATAATTTCATTTAAGGGGTTTTTATAAATGGCTAAAGACAAGAAATTGGTAGAGGATATAACCTCTATGGACGTTGATTTCGCCCAGTGGTACACTGACATCTGTAAAAAGGCGGAACTTATTGAATACACAAGCGTAAAAGGTTGTATGGTTATTAGACCCTACGGCTATGCTATATGGGAACATATGCAGAAAATTCTTGATACTATGTTCAAAGAACTCGGTCACGAAAACGTATGTATGCCTATGTTCATTCCCGAAAGTTTGCTCAACAAAGAAAAAGACCACGTTGAAGGCTTTGCTCCCGAAGTTGCATGGGTTACTCACGGCGGAAAAGAACAGCTCGAAGAAAGACTTTGCGTACGTCCTACGTCAGAAACTCTTTTCTGCGAACATTATGCAAATATCATCCATTCATACAGAGATCTTCCCAAGCTTTATAACCAGTGGGTAAGCGTTGTAAGATGGGAAAAAACAACCCGTCCTTTCCTCCGTTCAAGAGAATTTTTGTGGCAGGAAGGACATACCATTCACGCAACGGCAGAAGAAGCAATAGTTGAAACAGAACAGATGCTTAACGTTTATGCAAAGTTCTGTGAAGAATATCTTGCTATGCCCGTTGTTAAGGGTAAGAAAACAGAAAGCGATAAATTTGCAGGTGCCGTTTCCACCTATGCCATTGAAGCTTTGATGCACGACGGAAAAGCTCTTCAGGCAGGTACGTCTCACTATTTCGGCGACGGTTTTGCAAAAGCTTTTGACATCACCTATACAGATAAAGAAAACAAAAAGGTACATCCTCACCAGACTTCATGGGGCGTAACTACAAGACTTATCGGCGCTATAATCATGACACACGGCGATGACAACGGACTTGTTCTCCCCCCTGCAGTTGCACCTATTCAGACTGTTATTATCCCGATAGCTCAGCACAAGGAAGGCGTTCTTGAAAAATCAGCCGAACTCCGTGACAGACTCTCAAAACAGTTCAGAGTTAAGCTTGACGATACCGATAACTCTGCCGGATGGAAGTTCTCCGAATACGAAATGAAGGGTGTTCCCGTAAGACTTGAGATCGGTCCTCGCGATATCGAAAACAATCAGTGCGTACTCGTCACAAGACACGACAGACAGAAATACATCGTATCTCTCGATAACCTCGAACAAGAAATCGAAGAAAAGCTTCGTCTCGTTCGTGACGGTATGTTCCAAAAAGCTCTTGAAAACCGCGAAAAACACACATACGAATGTAAGACGATCGACGAAATCAACGCTCGTCTTGCAGAAAACGGCGACGGTTTCGTAAAAGCTATGTGGTGCGGAGACGAAGAGTGCGAAGACAAGGTTAAAGAGTTAACAGGCGTTGGCTCAAGATGTATACCGTCCGAACAAGAACACTTCAGCGATACCTGCGTTTGCTGCGGTAAGAAAGCAAAACACATGGTTTACTGGGGCAAAGCATATTAATAGTTTTAATTAAAGGAATAAGCTATGTTTAAATACCGAAAAAACTTCGGCAAAACTCAAAAAACACCAACTGATTATACTATTGCGATACTCGCAATAGTATTGTCGGTGTTCGGAGTTTTGATGGTTGCGAGTGCAACGAAAGGGGGAGACACCTCCTACGTTACCAAGCAATCTTTCGCAGTTTTTCTCGGTATTTGTTTTATGTTCATACTTTCTTTCGTAAACTACGAGATTTTTCTTAACGTGAAGCTATGTATTGTACTTTACCTCACTTCTCTGACGATACTTATTCTGACTTTGTTTATCGGAGTAGGAGAGGGTAACCAGAGCTGGATACAACTTAAAGGTCTGGCTCTCAATATTCAGCCGTCGGAAATTGCGAAAATAATATTCATCATAACCTTTTCAAAACATCTCGACTCGGTAAAAGGAAAAATAAATAATATAAAAAACGTTATGTTACTTATGCTCCATGCAGGTGTTATAATCGGACTCGTAATGCTTCAGGGAGACTTAGGCTCGGCTTTGGTATTCATTTTTATATCGGTGGTCATGTGCTTCACTCAAGGTTTAAGTATATGGTACCTTCTCGGCGGATCTGCAGCAATAGTTTTGGCGGCTCCTTATTTGTGGAAATTCTTAAAACCCTATCAACAAATGCGAATACTCGTAGGCTTCAACCCCGAAAGTGATCCGTTAGGCTACGGTTTCCAACAGATACTCTCAAAAGACGCTATTGCTTCAGGATCAGTATTAGGCAAGGGATATATGCAATCCACCGTTTCCAACACTATTCCCTACAACCATACAGATATGATCTTTTCTGTTATTGCCGAAGAATTGGGTATATTAGGCGTTCTGTTCCTCATATTGATGCTCACATTACTTATAATAAAAATAACAAAAACTGCGTTTGTCGCACGTAAAGATATCGGATCTACTATATGTTCCGGCGTTATCGCTATGATAATCGCCCAAACGGTCGAAAACATCGGTATGTCGCTGGGAGTCTTACCCATTATAGGAATTACACTTCCCTTTGTCAGTTATGGCGGTTCGTCGATTCTCAGTTTGTATTTTTCTTTAGGGGTAATATTAAGCGTAAACCGTTACAGAAGCAAATATTTCTTTGAAAGAGAGCCTACATAATTAATTTTATAATATAACAATACCACCCGCAAACACATTTTTTGTGTGTTTGCGGGTGGCTTTTTGTTTTAGTTGTTAATATTTTATATTCTTTCGAGTTCTTCAAAACAATCAACGTCGTTGGTTCTGACGGGCATAACGCTGAATGCAAAACTGAACTTCTTTTCTTTAAGTCTTAACTTTTCGTCAAGCTCAACACCGCACGATGCAGAACCTATTCCGCTGTGCTTGTAGTCAATGCTAACGTATGTTTCCTTATCGGGTACAAGCTCGTAATCGTGCATCGTGTTTGTCAAATATTCCGCGCTGAAATGCGATACGCCGAACTCAAATCCGCTCTTTCTTATAAACATAAGACCGTGACCTACAGCCGACGCTACCGTTGCCCACTTTGTGTTATAGTGAGACGAGTTTTCCTGAGGTTTAACATAGTGCTCAAAGTTATCTGTCGCCGTCGTCTTATATACACCCATCTTTGCATAAAGTCTCTTATCAACGTAGCTTTCAACGGGGCCGTAACCAAAGTAATCAACGTATTCAGCACCCGATTTCATAACGAACTCATAGCCAAATCTGGGCAACCACGTTGCAACGGGGTCAACGTCAACGTTACTTGCAATTTCAAGTCTGCCGTCGCCTGTGATCGTATACACGACCTGCATCTTGCATACGGGCATTACAACGTAAGAACAAACAGCCATATCTACAATTACAGATACGCAATCTTCGTCCGACACTTCAACGTTAACCGAATAACATTTCGTCTTACAAGCATGGAAAAATTCTTTTTCCCACTGTACTCTTATCTTACGGTCGTTATCGATGGGAGCTCGCCAAATTCTCGGTCTGACTGCTCTTTCGAGCATTTCCTTGCCCTCGTTTTTAATGCTTACAAGAACGCCCTTAAGTTTATCAAAGGTATAAGACGTTTCGCCTACCATTACTTCAATATAACGTTCGCCCTCTTCATAAGTTACGCAATTTAATTTTACTTTATTAGTTACAACTTCATGAACTGAAGGAATTTCAAACTGGTCGTGCCCTATTTCATAGAAAGCGTCTGCCCATTCGGTAGCGCAGTTTTTAACAAACGAAAGATTAAGGTAAGAATAACCCTTAACCCCCGAAAGATCGAATACAACTTCTGCACTTTCAAAAGGCCCGATGTCAAGAGTGTTGATTACTCCCTCTTTTATGATCTTACCGTTAACTTCAACATTCCAATGAATATCAATATCGCTGAGGTCGCTAAAGTTACGAAGGTTCTTAACTTCAAATATACCTTTATATATATCAACAGCCTTAACTCTGTAAGGTTTGTACACCTGCTTCATTTCAAGCATACCCGTGTGAACACGTCTATCGGGATATACAAGTCCGTCAACACAAAAGTTACCGTCATTGGGGAAGTCACCGAAGTCACCGCCGTAGGTAAATCCTTTTTTGCCGTTTCCGTCAACATCTATCTGTACACTGTGATCGGTATATTCCCATACGCAACCGCCAAAGAAACGGTCATTGTCATATATCACTTCCCAATAATCCGCCAAGTCACCGGGGCCGTTACCCATAGCGTGACTGTATTCACAAAGAAAAAATGCTTGTGTATATTCGGGAATATTGAAATAGTTCTTGCAGTATTCAACAGACGGATACATACGGCTTTCCATATCTACAACGTCAAGTTGCTGAACTTTGTTTGCATAAAGTTCTGCATTAGCGCCTTCGTAGTGGATAAGTCTGCTTGTATCTCTGCTCTTTATCCAACGGCTCATAGCAACGAAGTTGCATCCGTAACCCGCCTCGTTTCCGAGTGACCAGAAAATGATCGACGCGTGGTTCTTATCTCTTTCAACCATTAGCTTGGCTCTATCCAAATACGCGTGTTCCCATTCGGGATTATCAGAAATATAATGTCTCGTAAACTGTCTTGTCAAGTTCTGGTTTGTATAGTCCATACCGTGCGTTTCAATATCAGCTTCATCAACAACATAGAAACCAAGTCTGTCACAAAGCTCAAGAAATCTCGGATCATTGGGATAGTGACTTGTTCTTATCATATTTACGTTATGACGTTTTAATATGTAAAGGTCTTCTATCATGTGGCTCATAGGTGTAACGTGACCCAAAAGATGATGGCTGTCATGTCTGTTTACGCCTTTAGCCTTAACCTTTTTACCGTTTATAAGTATAATATTGTCAATGATCTCATATCTTCTGAAACCTACGTCAACTTTTATGTATTCTCCGTTACAAACAAGGTAAAGTTCGTAAAGTACGGGTGATTCATCACTCCATAATTCAGGAGATGCAACCCCGAAAGAAATGCCGTCTCTTGAATCAAAGCTTCCTTGTCTCAAAAGTTCGCCTTCCGGAGAATAGAACTTATATTCTATTTCCATCGGGAATGTAACTTCCGTTTCGATCGTAAGTGACGCGTCAACGTAGTTATCGTCAACTACGGGTTTTACAAATACGTCTCTTAAATGCACTTCAGGTCTGAAAAGAAGGTATACTTCTCTGAAAATACCTGAATAACGGTACATATCCTGATCTTCAAGATAGCTTCCGTCACACCATTTGAGAACGAGTACCTTTATAGTATTTTTACCTGCTCTTACATAGTCGGTCACGTCAATTTCCGATGTCATGTGGCTAACCTGACTGTATGCAACAAATTTATCGTTTATCCACAAATAAAAACAAGACTCAACGCCCTCAAAATTTATATAAGTTCTCTTGTCTTCAATATCGTTTTTATTGAGAGTAAACTGTCTCATATAGAGACCGCAAGGAATGTCGTCGGGAATATGCGGAGGATCAATGGGGAAAGGATATCTTACGTTCGTGTAGTTTGGCGTATCGTAACCTCTTCCAAGATACGTCTGCCAATCAGAAGGAACGTCTATCCTGTCATATATATCGGAATTTACATCATATTTTTCTATTTCTTCAACGTCATAAACGGTCGGATACCATTTGAAATTCCATTCTCCGCAAAGAGTCTTCAAATACTCCGACTTTGCTCTCTCGCCTTTTTTGGCACTGTCAAATGTTGCATACGGAACAAAGTATGCACGGGGGGGTTCGCAATTGTAGTGTAAGGTCTTTAAGTCTCGATGGTAATCAGGTAACTTAATCATTGAGCAATCTCCCTAACGTTAACTTATATATATTATTTATGTGTATAACACACCAACTGTTATTATGGCACAGTTCCCTAAAAAAAGCAATACTTATTCGGCAAAAATGGTTTTAAAACCTTTAATTGCATATCCATAACCATCTTTATCTACGGGAAGTATCTCTACTTTCTGGGACAACGCTTCTATACAGTCACCGTCTCCGATATAAACGGCAACGTGGCAAACAATTCCCGTTGCCGGTCTGCAATAAAAGACAAGATCTCCGGGTTTTATATCGCCTCGGTCAACCTCTTTTAACTTTGGGTCTGCCCACATAAGCCTTGAATTATATTCTTCTTCAACCGAATGCTGAACGGGGTTAAGTCCGTCAGGATATATACCGCAGGCGTACATACACTGTAAAACCAGTCCCGAACAGTCAACTCCCTCTCCGGGTTTTCCTGCCGCCCCCACAACGTAGGGCGTTTCTGTATCTATATAAAGTTTTGCCGTATCGACTATAACCTGACGCATATAATTAGCATCGGATTCCCTCTTTATTTTTACCGGTGTTACGTAAGTACCCAGATTATTCCAGTCATTCTCATTTAACCCTAACGCCAACCACGTTTTAAGGTTAACTTTTCCCGTCGCCTCTATATTGTTTTTTGACTGAAAAAACGATACTTTAGCTATTGTTGAATCCCTGTAATATCCTTTTATCCACTCGTTCATACCTAAAGCTTTTTGAACGTAATACACTTTAAGTCCCATAACGTCATATTCAAGCTCGTAGTCTCCGCCTTTTACGCTTTGAGTCTCAAATATCGGACTGTACCACCCTTCAGGTGCGGTATAACCTAAAGGAGCTTCCACTTCAGGCTCTTCTGTCACTTCAGGCTCTTCGGTCACTTCAGGCTCTTTCTCCGTTGCTTTATTTTCGGTTTCGGGTTTGTTATCTAGACTGTCGCTATTTGTAGTTACAGATGACTCATCATTTATTTTATCTGTATCTTTCAGTTGATTTTCTTCATTCGCCTTACACGAAGCCACCGAAATCAGCAGTACGATAATCAATATTAATAACACTATTTTCTTCATAAAATACAATCCTTCTTCATATTTTTACCTATTGTACCATACTATTTTTAATTAATCAATAATACTTTCTATACTACATTATTTTATTTTAAAATAAACGGTTGAAAAGAAAGGCAGAGTATGGTAAAATAAATGGGTATGTTTTTTATGTATAATATAATATGTAAAAAGCTATACTAACCGCGAGGTGAGCGGTTAATGAAAAACAATTTTGACAGATTCGGACTGGGGTTTATTTTAGGCACAGTACTTTTCGGAATAATAGCGCTGGTCATAATGTCATATTTATATTAAATTTCAAGGTG
The DNA here is from genome assembly GCA_045126815.1 of Eubacteriales bacterium. Classification (GTDB taxonomy): domain Bacteria; phylum Bacillota; class Clostridia; order Oscillospirales; family CAG-272; genus RGIG1995. The sequence continues at coordinate 11,491 of JBGVPD010000005.1, read as the reverse complement.
ATATATTTTGAGCATGAGAATCGATAAGCTGTTAACTACTATGGGCCTTGCAACAAGAAGCGAAGCTTCTAAAGCCGCAAGGTGCGGTCAGATAAAGGTTAACGGGCAAGTGGTTTCAAGATCTGACGTAAAAGTCGATCCCGAAAAAGATATAATAGAATATATGGGCAAGACCGTCTCTTATAAAAAACACATTTATATTATGATGAATAAGCCCTCAGGATACGTTTCTTCCACTGACGGAAAAGACGGTGAGACCGTTATTTCTATCCTACCCGACGAGCTTCAAAAATGCGGTCTTTTCCCTTGCGGAAGACTCGATAAAGATACGATTGGATTACTTATCCTTACAAACGACGGCAGTCTCTCCCATTTCTTACTTTCTCCAAAACGCCACGTCAGCAAGGTTTATTACGTCAAGACACAGTTTAATGTCACCAAAGCCGACATAGAAATGTTAGAAAGCGGAGTTAAACTTGACAAAGGCGATACGGCGCTTCCTGCAAAGGTAGAACAAAAATCAGATACTGAACTTTATATCACAATTGTTCAGGGGATGTATCACCAAATAAAAAGAATGCTCGAAGCTGTAAACAACAAGGTTATATATCTTGAACGAGTTGAGTTCGGTACTATCCGGCTTGACACGTCCTTAGAACGCGGAGAATGGCGTTATTTAACCCAAGATGAAATAGACATTCTCGTAAAACAGACAATATAAAGGAGTACATATAAATGGATATTAACAAGACGCTTGCCGAAGAGTTCGGCATAAAACAAACACAGGTAGATAACACCGTTAAACTCATTGACGAGGGTAATACCATTCCCTTTATTGCACGTTACAGAAAAGAACTTACAGGTTCTCTTGATGACGAGATACTTCGCGACCTTTTCGAAAGACTTAACTATTTGCGTAATCTTCAAAAAAGAAAAGAAGAGGTCTTTAATCTTATATCGGAACAGGGCAAGATGACTCCCGAAATCGAAAAGGCTCTTGCCGATGCTAAGATCTTAACAGAGGTTGAAGACATCTACCGTCCCTACAAACCTCACAGAAAAACAAGAGCTTCGGTAGCAAGAGAAAAAGGTCTTGAACCTTTATCTGCCCTTATTGTCGAACAAAGAGACAGTTATGATAAATCATTTGAAGAGTATGCATCTGAATACATAAACGAAGAAAAAGGCGTATCATCTGCAGAAGAAGCACTTGCAGGTGCTTGTGATATTATCGCGGAAGATATCTCTGATAACGCCGAATACAGAAAGAATATCCGCAGCCTTACTTTTAACTACGGTAAGATAGTTACAAAACAGGCTAAAGAAGAGGACTCTGTATACTCTCAATACTACGATTTTCAGGGAAGCTTGAAAAATATCCCCGGTCACAGAACTCTTGCCATTAACAGAGCAGAAAAAGAGGAGTTTATCAAAGCTTCTATTGATATTGATACGGATATTATTTTAAACTATCTTTTCAGTCAGATTATAACAAACCTTAACAGCCCCGCAAAGAAATATATTTCTTCTGCAATTGTTGACAGTTATGACAGACTTATTGCTCCTTCTATCGAAAGAGAAGTTCGTTCTTCACTGTTCGACGATGCAAGTGAAGGCGCAATAAAACTTTTCGAGGAAAACTTGAAAAACCTTCTTATGTCTGCTCCTTTAAAGGGTAAAACCGTCATGGGATACGACCCCGGTTACCGTACAGGTTGTAAACTTGCCGTTGTAGATAAGACGGGCAAGGTGCTCGACACTGCAGTTATATATCCTACAAAGCCTCAAGAAAGAATAGCAGAGTCGGCAGAAAAGGTTAAAAAACTTATCAAAAAATATAACGTAGATACAATCGCGATAGGTAACGGTACGGCTTCAAAGGAAAGCGAAATATTTATTGCAAACACTCTTAAAGAAATATCAGAAGACGTCAAATACACAATGGTAAGCGAAGCAGGGGCATCGGTATATTCGGCATCAAAACTCGGAACGGAAGAATTCCCCGATTTTGACGTAACACAAAGAAGCGCCGTATCGATTGCAAGAAGACTTCAGGATCCATTGGCTGAACTCGTAAAAATCGATCCTAAATCAATAGGCGTAGGTCAGTACCAGCACGATATGAAACCCGCAAAGCTTGACGAAGCATTGACGGGTGTGGTTGAAGACTGCGTAAACGCCGTCGGCGTTGATGTAAATACCGCAAGTTATTCTCTTCTTTCTTATATATCGGGTATAAATATGACGTCTGCCAAAAATATTGTAAAATACAGAGAAGAAAACGGTGAATTCACCTCGCGTCAGCAAATTTTGAAAGTACCGAAAATAGGCGCTAAAGCATTCCAGCAGTGCGCAGGATTTTTGCGTGTTTCGGGCTCTGATGATATTCTTGATAATACGGGCGTCCACCCCGAATCTTACGGAATTGCAAGAAGACTTTTAAAAATGTTCGGTCTTGACGAATCCGATATCGGAAATGAAAAGATCAAGCTTCTTAAATTAAAAATTGAAACGGAAGGCAAAAAGAAGGTCTGCGATGAACTTGAAGTGGGCGAACCTACGTTGGTGGACATCGTAAACGAACTTGAAAAACCCGGACGTGACGTTCGTGACAGTCTTCCCCTCCCCGTTCTCCGCACCGACGTTATGGACCTCAGCGATCTCACCCCCGGTATGCAGCTCACAGGAACAGTCAGAAACGTTATCGACTTCGGCGCTTTCGTTGATATCGGCGTACATCAGGACGGTCTTGTACACATCTCGGAAATATCAGATAAATTCGTTAAACATCCCTCCGAAGTGTTATCTGTCGGAGATATAGTTACCGTTAAGGTAAAAAGCGTTGACGTAGCTAAAAAACGTATATCGCTTACAATGAAAGATAACGTATAACTTTTTCTAATATATTATAACTCGGTAACATTTCCCAAGTTTCCGTATTCACAATTCATTATTCTATTTTGTGCAAGTTGCACAAATGAAATGGTATAAATTTGGGGAAAAAACATCTTTAAAAATGACAAAAAATTTGTTACAATAATAAAGTAAAAAAGTATGATATCAAGACGGCAAGACTGCCGTGCTTTGAATAATCTTAGGAGGATTTTAAATGGCAAGCTTATCATTTAGACACATTTACAAAAAATATCCCGGCGGTGTTACAGCCGTATCCGATTTCTGTCTTGAAGTTAAAGACAAGGAATTTATCATTTTCGTTGGTCCTTCCGGTTGCGGAAAATCCACTACACTTCGTATGGTTGCCGGACTTGAAGAAATCACAGAAGGCGAACTCTTTATCGGTGATAAGCTGGTAAACGATATCGCTCCTAAAGACAGAGACATCGCGATGGTTTTCCAGAACTACGCTTTGTATCCTCACATGACTGTATTTGACAACATGGCTTTCGGTCTTAAACTCCGTAAGACTCCCAAAGAAGAAATCAAACGCCGCGTTGAAGATGCAGCTCGCGTACTCGATATATCTCACCTTCTCGACAGACGTCCTAAGGCTTTGTCCGGTGGTCAGAAGCAGCGTGTTGCGCTCGGTCGTGCTATCGTTCGTGAACCCCGCGTATTCCTTCTTGACGAACCTCTTTCAAACCTTGACGCTAAGCTCCGTGCTACCATGAGAACTGAGATCACAAAGATCCACAAGAAACTGGGTACAACATTTATCTACGTAACTCACGACCAGGTAGAAGCTATGACAATGGCTACCAGAATCGTTGTTATGAAAGACGGTATCATCCAGCAGGTTGACTCACCTCAAAACCTCTACGATTCACCCGTAAACCTCTTCGTTGCAGGATTCATCGGAACACCTCCTATGAACTTTATCGAAGCTAAGCTCGAAAAGAAGAAGAACGAAGATGACGTTTACCTCGTATTCGGTGAAAACAGAATTAAGGTTCCCGCATCTAAGTTTGAAGATTCTAACCTTGATGAATACATCGGCAAAGAAATTATTGCAGGTATCCGTCCCGAATGCTTGTACGACGACGAAGAAAACATCGCTAAGTTCTCTGAATCTGTTATCGAAACAGACGTTGAAGTTACAGAGCTTATGGGTGCTGAAATCTACCTCTACCTTACAACAGCTGAACAGCGTCTCACAGCACGTGTTTCTTCTCGTTCAACAGTTAAGGCCGGCGACAAGATCAAGATCGCTCTTGAAATAGACAGAATGCACTTCTTCGACAAAGATACAGAAAGATGCATCGTTCATTAATCTAAAAATTATAACCCTTGAGAGAAAACTCTCAAGGGTTTATTTTTATCTCAAAATTATTATACGATAACTCCATATCAAATGATATAGTAACACAAAGCCACACAACAAAAAACAACCAATCCCCCGACATCATATTTCCCTTCTTGTGTGAGCATCCCCCGACCTAAACATATTAAAAATCTTATGTTTATGTACGATGCAGTTAAACAAGGCGTTTGTGGGGGCAGGGTGACGGGGTTCCCCGAACCGAATGAAATGCGTTTTGGGGGACGTAGACATGTTTTTTACAAGGATAAAAACTATTATAACCGAACGGGCGACCATTGGTCGCCCATTTTATACCCGACAATCATTTATAAAATGATAAAGCAAAACAAAATTACGAAATAAAGCACCAAACCGCGTAGTCTACGGAGCGCGTTTGGCCGTTTTAAGAGGAGGGGGCAGGGGGAGGAGGAAATCGGAATCCTCCTCCCCCATGGCGACTTCTTTGGTTACTTTCTTGTCGCAGCAAGAAAGTAACATAAAAAGTAAGTAAAGTTATTTTTATTCCAATATTATTAGTGAAAAGCGTTTGTTAAAACGGTGGAGGACAAGCCCCCACCCTACCAGTTAAGAGGGAAAGTAACTTTTATCCCAATATTGTTAGTGAAAATCGTTTGTTATTACGGGGCGTCGGGGACGTCGCCCCCTACCAGTTTAAATTCAATATATTTTTATTCCAATTTTATTGGCGAAAACCGTATGTAATACGGGAGAACACAGTTCTCCCCTACAAGTTAAGACGTAAAATTAAAATATGATTTATATTTTTTTAAGGCACTTTAAACGCAAAAAAGCTACACAAAAGTGTAGCTTTTAAACTGACATATAAATCTTTTTATGTAATTTAAATCGACTTACTGCTGATCCTTCATAGCTGCAAAGCATTCGCTGCAGTATACGGGTCTGTCATTGCTGGGCTGGAAAGGAACCTTAGCTTCTTTTCCACAGTTTGCACATGTTGTTGTGAACATTTCTCTGCTAGCCTTTGTAGCCTGTTTTCTTGCATCACGGCAAGGTTTGCATCTCTGGGGCTCGTTCTGGAAACCTCTTTCTGCGTAGAATTCCTGTTCGCCTGCAGTGAATACAAATTCCTGTCCACAGTCTTTGCAAACTAATTTCTTGTCTTCGTACATTGTTTTTTCCCTCGCTTTAATTTGGATAAAATAAATATATGTATTCCCCTTTTGGGGTTTATACTTCTAAAATCACAACAGTTCTTTTAGCTTTTTCTTTATTCTGTATATCGCATTGTCAACACTTTTTTCGCTTTTTCCTACTTCTTCCGCTATTTTAGCGTAACTCTTTTTCTGTATATACAGACAAAATACCAACCACTCAAATTCGCTTAGAACATCTTTTATCTTTTGCTCAAACTGCTTAAAATCTTCTTTCTCCAAAAGTCTGTATGAGGGTTCCGTATATTCTTTATGCGTACCTATATTCTTTTTTGATCTCTTTTTCCCCGTTCTAAGCTGTGACACCAGACGGTTTCTTATACATATCTTTGCGTACAAACCAAACGTTACGTCGTTTCCTTCTTCGTACGTTCGCACTGCTGAATAAAACGCCATGTTCGCTTCTTGCATAAAATCTTCTTCCGAATACAGCTCACCGATATATTTGCCGTAATACATCTTCGCCATACTCTCTATCAACGGCTTGTACTGCACGGTTAGGTCAGCAAAAGCGCCTTCATCACCTGAGCGCACAAGAGTTATCAGCGTTACTAAATCCTTGTCCACCAATTACTCCTACTCATAAATACACATGTTATCATTATATCCAAAAAAGCATGTTTGTCAATAGTTTTTTCACAAAATTATTTCAATTCGTATAAATTTTTAGTGAAATTTGTACAAAATATTATTATTTTTGACATATTTTTCACTAATCTAACAAATAATCCGCTTCGCCTGCAAGAAGCGCCAAAATGCCTTTATAGATAAACTCAGGCTTCGAATCAAAGTTGTACATCGTCCTATCCAACTGCTTCGGATTATCAAGAGTCACTCTCAATTCCATCAAATCTCCGCTGTTATCCTTGATAGAACATTTAAATTCATACTTCCCGTGAGGCAACTGCGTTATATCAGACGTTATCTTCGTACCTCTTTTCTTGAACGAAAGAAGTCTTAAGGCACTCTTTAACGCTTTTTCTCTTACGCTTGAAAGCAACTTTCCGTTCAAGGTGTCAGCTATGTGCTTACCTTTTTCAGTAATCGTTATTATTTGGCTATCCTCGTTAATCGTCTCTTTTTTAAGATTATCTTTTTCAACAAGTTCGTCAAACGCTTCTATAAAATCAAATGACGTTATAAAGCCGTCCTGCACAGATATATCGTGCAACACGTCATATTCAAGCGGATATCCTATACTGTTTAACAAATACAGTATAAATATCTTTACATCATCTCTGTCTGTCAACATATTTTTCTCCTAAAAAGTAAACAGCCGAAAGCTTTTATGCCCCGGCTGTTCTTCTGTTATCAATAAAATCCAGACTGTTCTTTTTCGTCGTCTCTCTTTTCTTCTACGTCTGTGTAAAGCTCATATTTCTTAAGCTTAGCTTTAGTAAATACGGGGCATCCGTAATAGTCGAAGGAGAATTTAGAAAGTTCTTTGTTTGCTACGTATGCGTTCTGTAACGTTACAAGGGGAGCTACGGGCATATCTTCAAGAAGAATCTTTTCTGCTTCATGAAGAGCTTCTGCTCTCTTTGCGCGATCAGTCTTTTCGTTAAACGCCTTATCTATAGCTGCATTGTATGCTTCGCTGTTGTAGCCTGTAACACCGGGTTTGATAGCCCAACCGTTTTCTTTATCGGAAAGGTTGAGAGCTGTTCCCGCATAACCTAAAGCAAAACCTGCCAAAGTGCTGAACGCATCAGATGAAAGCATCTGAAGGTCTATTGCAGCAACATCGTAATCGCCGCTCATAAAAGCTTCTTTGAACTGATCTTTGTAAACTTTGTATTCAGTAAACTCTGTCAAATAATCTTTAGCTGTAAGCTTCTTTATATCAACCTTAAAGCCGAGGTTTTCCCATACGCCTTTTGCATAGTTGGCAATAGCTATGTCAACCTCTGTATCTCTTACAGTGATCGTAAACTTCTCGCCTTTTTTAACACCTGCATCTTTAAGAAGCTTTTCTGCTCCTGCAACGTCTGCAGATGCACTGATAAGGTTTCCGCCCTTGTCTCTGAAGCTGTCCTTGTTAGAGGTATCAAACACGCCGTCTGTAATAAGTCCTGCAGCGGGCTTTGCAAACACAACGATATTTGCTATCTGCTGTCTGTCAAGAGCCATAGAAAGTGCCTGTCTTACTCTTGCATCCTTAAACAATTCCTTGTTTGTGTTGAAGTAGTAAGTGTGAACCGACTGCATATCAACCACTGTAACTTCCGACTTCATATTTTCTCTCTGAGCAAGAGGAATTTCCGAGTTATAGAAAAGTTCTTTAGCCTTATACGCTTCAAGCTGATCTTCAGCGCTTACGCTGAGGTCAATATAAATTCTGTAAGGTTTTACAACCTTCATCTTTGCATCTTTAAGGCTGTCGCGGTAGTAGTATGCGTTACGCTGAAGAGCCATCTTATCACCGGGAGCAAAAGAGCTCAATGTGAAAGGTCCGTTACATACTATAACAGCTACGTTTGTAGACCAGTCAGCCGATTTTGCAACTACGTCTTCACGCAAAGGAACAAGTACGGGAGAACAGAGATTTTCTATAAACAAGTCATAGTTTATTGCCTGTTCAAAGTGTATTTCCATAACCTCTGTATCAATAGCATAAAGACCTACGTCATCGGGTGAGCAATCACCGTTCTTGTAATTTCTTGCATTTTTAATATCAAAAAGCATAGGAGCTATGCTGCAAGTAAACTCAGGATCGAGTATTCTCTTCCATGCATAAATTATATCGTCAACGGATACACTTCTGCCGTCACTCCAGCTCGTTTCATTGATGGTAACAACCATCTTGTAAACGCCCTCTTCTTCATCCTCAACTATTTCGTATTCTTTACAAAGAGCCTTTTCCACTTTGTTCTTTTCGTTTAAACGGAAAAGTCCTTCGTACAACATACCCATTATCTTTGTAGCTGCTTCGTCCGTATAAGCATAGATCGGGTCAAAGTTATAAATATCCGACGTCATATACGCGCGGATAACTGCGCCCTCTTCATTCTTATTTCCGCAACTTACAAAAAGCGGTACGAGCATAATAAGGCATAACGTCAATGCCAATATTCTTTTCATTAGGTGAGCCCCCTCGTCTGAAATGAAATTATTATTTATAATATCTATTGTATGCGGATATCCTTTTGGTGAAAATCGCTTAGATACCATTTAATTTTAACACATTTTCGTGTTTTTATCAACTGTATTCCTTATGTTTTTTTCACTTTTAGATAATTGCACAATTATAAGCCGTCTTTTTGGCTATTTCGCACAACAACATTATATTATCTGTTTAATTATATCTTATTATCGGCTAACTTTCAAGTGATTTTTAAAATAGTTTTAATTAATTTTGCAATTTGTACCAAATATATTTAATAATTACATACTTTTAAAGAAAACGAGAATAATTATTTATAAATAATCAACTGTTCTACGGGAGAAACAACAACTATGATATTTCAAAAATACGTTCGCACGGACCTTGCCGCCGAAAGCGCTGTCATCGAAAACAAACAAGACCTAAACGGAATTGAAGTTGAAGAACAAACACTTGACTTCGGCAAAGCCTTGAATATAAAAATTATATCCGACGAGGGAAAAGAACTATTGGGAAAAGATATCGGAACTTACGTAACAATAAGTTTTGACAACATCTTGAATATGTCAAACGATACGACAAACAAAATATCGCATTATCTTTCCGAAACAATAAAAAGGTTAACAAATTCCACCCCTCCTCCTTCTACCGTTCTTGTCGCGGGTTTGGGAAACCGTTATATAACACCTGATGCAATAGGGCCTCTGTCGGTAAAGGGGATCACAGTTACAAGACATATAGAAGCTTTAGACAAACAGTTATTCACCTCTCTGAAAATGCAAAATCTATCCGCTATATCCCCCGGAGTTATCGGTCAAACAGGAATAGAAACTTTTGAAATCATAAAAGGCGCCGTAAACAACGTCAATCCCGACCTGCTTATAGTAATTGACGCTCTGGCATCAAAAAGCGTAGACAGACTTGCATCCACCATACAAGTTTGTGACACGGGCATATCTCCCGGCTCGGGTATCGGCAATAATAATAAAGAGATCAATAAAAACTCTGTCGGTATTCCGGTCATAGCCATCGGTGTTCCTACTATGGTCAGCTCTTCAACACTCGTGTGCGACGCACTCGAAAAATCAGGAATAAACGATATAAACGACGATCTTGTCAAAGTCCTTGAAAACGGGAGATCTTTTTTCGTAACATTGAACGAAAGTGACGTTGTGGTTAATTTACTTGCTGATATTATTTCAAATGCAATCAACCTTGCATTCACTATTGAGTGATCAATAAGTGTTCACCCATACAAATTAATCATATTCTCTCTTTAATAAAAATATAATGTAACCGAGGCACAATATGCCTCGGTTCGTTTTATTAAGGAGGACGTTATGATAAAAAATATTACCAGAATAGCTTTAGCTTTAATTAGTTTCGTATCGCTTTTACTCTCGATTTGGAATTACTCGGTTAACTTTTCTTTGCCAATCTTCTTTGAAAATATGATATCTTCCGGTTTGGTTTTACACAAGTTTCAACAACCCGCTAAAACTGACCAACACAACCTCAATCTTCCGTATATGTATATAAATCTACCCGTAAACAGAGATTATCCCTTAGCGTTAGATCTTTACCTCTCTCAAACACCGACAGACGAAAACGGACAAGACCCCGAAGATAAGACGGATACAGAAAAGATACCGCAAACTACAACTCCGCCCGATACAGATTTTCCCGAAACGACATCTCCCCCAAATACCGACACTCCAAACACTACTGACTCTCCTCAAGATCCACCCACTCCGCCTACTTCATCATTCCCCATAATCAGCATTGACCTTAGCGAAAACCAAACAGTAAACAATATTACATATAAAAACGAGAGTAAGTATACCCCCAACTTAAATCAACTCACAAAAAAAGATTACCCTATAAAATACACAAAAACCGTTGATGCTAACAACACGTTCCAACCCGTTGTGTTAATTATTCATACCCACGGAACAGAGTGTTATATGCCCGAAAACCAAACGACGTATACATACGATACTATGACAAGAATTAACGATAAGAATAATAACGTTGTAGCTGTTGGAAAGGTGCTAGCTGATACCCTTAATTCAAAAGGCGTTCCGACTCTGCACTGCGACATTATGTTTGACGAACAAAGTTACTCTCAAAGCTATGACCTCTCAGAAAAAGCCGTCAAAGAATATTTGGCTCAATACCCATCAATACAGTATGTTTTTGACGTTCATCGTGATTCCATAATAAAAGGAAATAAAGAAAAAGTAAAGACTCTCGCCATGATCGACGGTACGCCGACAGCTCAAGCGATGTTTGTTGTCGGAACCGATTCGTCGGGCGCTGAACACCCAAATTGGCTGGATAACCTCACCGTTGCCTCTGTTTTTCAATATTCTATGATAGAAAAATACGGTAATATTATGAGACCTATAAACTTAAGAGCAGCAAGTTTCAACGCAGAGCACACACCGGGTTCTATTTTAATCGAGATAGGAACGTGCGGAAATACACTCAGCGAAGCTAAAAACTGCGCTACCCTTTTAGGAAATACAATATCGGATATTATCTTAAACGATGGGCTATCATAGAGCAAAGGGGCTTTTTGAAAAAAGCCCCTTTAAATCCCCAAAAACTTTAAAAAACATACAATCCCCCGTTATCATATTTCCCGTCTTATCTGAGCATACCCCGACCTAAACAGATTAAAAATCTTATGTTTATGTAAGATGCAGTAAAACAAAGCGTTTAGGGGGTGGGGATCAAAGGGCGGGGGGAATCGCAACCCCTCTCCCTTTTGGCGACTTCTTTGGTTACTTTCTTGTCGCAGCAAGAAAGTAACATAAAAAGAAAGTAAGGTAAGTTATTTTTATTCCAATAATGTCAGAAAAGTTTATAAAACGGGGCGTCGAGGACGTCGCCCCCTACCAAGTTAGGAGGGTAAGTATTTTTTATTCCAATATT
>JBGVPD010000004.1:0-12269 GCA_045126815.1 Eubacteriales bacterium | reverse complement strand
AACAAAGCGTTTAGGGGGTGGGGATCAAAGGGCGGGGGGAATCGCAACCCCTCGCCCTTTTGGCGACTTCTTTGGTTACTTTCTTGTCGCAGCAAGAAAGTAACATAAAAAGTAAGTAAGTAAAGTTATTTTTATTCCAATATTATTGGTGAAAAGTATATTATTACGGGGCGTCGAGGACGTCGCCCCCTACGAGTTAAGGGGGGAAGTGATTTTTAATGCAATATTGTTGGTTAAAATCGTTTGTTATTACGGGGCGTCGAGGTAGGGGTTCCCCGAACCGCACGAAGTAAGGTTTGGGGGTTCTCGTAATAGGGGTTCCCCGAACCGCACGAAGTAAGGTTTGGGGGTTCTCGTAATAGGGGTTCCTCGAACTGAATAAATAAAGCACCTATGATAAACAAATTTTTCTATCATAAGTGCTGTTTTATTATTATGTTATGGGATTATTCTTCAAATGAGCTTCTCATAATGTCGCCGATCTTAACCTCAAAAGGCACTTCGACGTATACGTACATACCGGGATGGGGTGCAGAATCGATCTCGTTACCTTTTTCATCAAGTATTTTTTCAACAATAAAAGGCTGACCGACTTTTCCGGGAGACAGTATTTCAGCTTTGTCTCCGACTTTGAATTTGTTTCTCTGTCTGAAATATGCAAGTTTTGTGTCGGGATTATATCCTTCGGCTATGGCGTAGTATGACTGTTCACACACGTTCTTGTTTCCAAGAGTTATGTTTGCATTACTCTTAACGTTGTCATAGAAAAATCCCGTTGAATAATCTCTGTGGCTGACACTTTCAAGCTCTCTTTTCCAAAGAGGGTTAAATGTATAGTTATTTTTATCTTTGTTATAACTGTCAATAGCCATTCTGTAAGCATTTGTAACACAAGCGGTATAGTAAGCGCTTCTCATTCTTCCTTCGATCTTAAAGCAGTCAATTCCGCACTCCATAAGATCGGGAATGTGTTCTATCATACACATATCTTTTGATGCCATTATAAACGTGCCGTCATTTGTTTCAATAACGGGCATTCTTTCGTTCGGGCGTTTTTCTTCCTCTATTTCGTACATTTTATAGTTCCAACGGCAAGGCTGAGAACAAGCGCCTCTGTTTGCATCTCTGCCGTTTAGATTGCCTGATATAAGGCATCTTCCGCTGTACGATATACACATTGAACCGTGAATAAAACACTCAAGCTCAAGCTCGGGAGATATTCTTTGTTTTATTTCCCTTATTTCATCAAAGGTGAGTTCTCTTGCAAGAACTATTCTTGATGCGCCCATCTTATGCCAAGCGTTACATGTTGCGTGGCTTACGGAGTTAGCTTGAGTAGAAATATGTATCGGCATTTTGGGAAGTATCTTTCTGACCGTTTCAAATACGCCAAGATCAGATACGATCAAAGCATCGACGTTAGCATCTTTCAACTCTTCCAGATATCTTTCGAGAATTTCATATTCATACCAGTGAGGCATGGTGTTAACGGTTAAGTACACCTTTTTGCCTAAAGAATGGGCATATTTTACGGCATCGTAGATGCTTTCCATATCAAAGTTAGTTGCCGCAGCTCTCATTCCAAAGACGTTACCTGCCATATATACGGCATCGGCTCCGTAAAGTATAGCGCTTTTTAATTTTTCCATATCTCCTGCGGGAGATAAAAGTTCAATTTTCATATATTCACCTTAAAACCGATTATCCCCGCAGTAAAACTTATGCGGGGATAACGTATAGAGTTCTTTTTTGTTAACCTGCGCCCGATTCTTTTTTTGCGGCTGCGGCATTCGCATCAACTTTGGCAATATTAGCCTGGTGTTCTGCATAGTTTCTGCCGTAAAGCATGTGTCCGTCAACATCGGAAACAAAGAAATAGTAGGGCTGAGTTGTCTGTTCGGGATAAAGAGCCGCTCTGATAGCCTTTAAAGTGGGGTTACTTATCGGGCCGGGGGGAAGTCCCGAATTTTTGTATGAGTTATAGGGGTTATCTATCAACGTATCTTCGTGGGATAAGTCTTCCTTACGTTCGGGAAGGAAATACTGGATAGTAGCGTCGCAGTCAAGTCTGTAATTGTAGTACGCGCTCTTAAGTCGATTATGGATTACAGATGATACCATAGAGTAATCGGTGGGGTACTTTGCTTCCATTTGAACGATAGATGCAAGGTTTATAATATAGTCTACACTCTTTCCTGCTTTTTCACATTCTTGCTTATATTTTATACTGAATTTAGCGTAGAAGTTTGCAAGGATCTTATCAATTATCTTCGTTTCTTCCCATTCTTTGTAGAAGTAATACGTATCGGGGTACAGGTAACCCTCGAGTCTGTATTTTCTGTTGGGGTTCAGATCCTTTAGTTCTTCAACAAACCAGTAATCGTATTCTCCGTTCTGTATAGCGTCAACAAAGCCTTCTTTAGTACCAATACCTTTTTCTTCAACAAGAAGCTTAATAATATCATCAACAGTGTATCCTTCAGGTATAGTAACCGAAACCTCTGTCAGTCCCGATGATTTTTTGGGAACAAACGTATATAACAGCTCGTCATAGTTTTGTGTCGGAGAAACAGTGTATACACCTGCATTGTACTTTCCGGGATCATTTCCTCGTATCATAGTATAAAGTACAAAAATCTTGGGGTATTTTATAATTTGTTTATCGTGTAACTCTTCTGCAATTTCGTCTATCGTGGCATATTCGGGTATAACGACTTCAATTTGCGCAGGAGGCTTAACAAAAGCAAAAACGTCATTTGAAACCATGATTACAAAATAAGCGCAAAGACATGAAATACCGAGGATAAGGGCAATATAAAGCAAAGATTTAGAAAGAACAACGAGAGGATTAGCGCCCCTGTATTTTTCTTCAACGGGTTTTATAGAAGGCTGTTTATCTTTTTTCTTTGCAAAGAGAGTTTTTTTCTCTTTATTTGTAACAGGTTTTCTTCTTAATTCCGCAGATGAACCGTATATAACCTTTTCTCCCGAAATATCTTTTATTTGAGGTCTGGTCTTTGCAGGAGAAGTGGACACAGTCTTTTTCTCTGTGGGTTTATTTTGAGGAGTGTTATTAACGTTTTGTCGGTTTGCGTTTGGTTTTACGTTAACAGCTGAAGCTGCAGCCGTTCTTTTCTGTTCGATTATTTTCTTTTCCTCTTCGGCTTTTGCCTTTCGATGCGCATCAAAATCAAAGATGTCAATATCAGTATAGACTTTTACATCTTCCGACTTTGTAACGTTCATTTGAGCATTACCTGTTTCCGGTTTTTCATTTTGAGGAATTGGTATGTCTTTTTTGATTTCGTTTTCGTTCATAATTCTTTCCTTTTTTTATTTGAACTTTTATCACATAAATTTTATAATACGAGGGTAACTATCAGATACAATACTATACAAGCTAAGAAGCTGGGAGAAACGAGAGCTTCAAATAAAAGCTTTATACCGCCCTCTCTTTTTTGTGCCTCGGGGGGAGATTCTTCACCCTTTATTGCTGATACGTATAATATATTTTCTGCTCCGTTAAATGATAACACAAGAAATACTATAAAAAGTGTCACAATAACGAACAAAAAGAAAATTAAACTGTTTGGCGCTTTTATAACGTCCCATAATATAGATTCAAAGAATATGGCATACATATTGTTGAGAAAATGCAAAAGGATTGATGCCAAGAGAGATTTTGTTATGTATACCGAATATGCTGCGACCACTCCGCAGAAAAAATAAACGGGAAGCTGGTGCAGATTAAAATGGAGCATGGCAAACATCATACTTGAGAGAACGATTGCCGTTGTGATTCCGTGATTTCTGTACTCGTGAAGTAAAATACCTCTGAATATATATTCCTCGGTAATGGCGGGTAATATTGCGAAAGTTATTACAATATAAACCAGGTTAGTCCAAGAAGAGCCGCCTATCGGAGAAAATGTGTTATAGAGAGAATACTGTGAACCGCTGCCGAAAATATAAAATACTCCTGTGTTGATCAATGTACTGCCGAATATAAGCACACCGAAACATGAAACGACAAACCAAGCTTTATGAGCGGTAAGTTTTTTTAGTCTTATGTCTTTTGAGTTGCCCGAGCCCCTTAATTTTGAATAAAAGATACCGGGCAGAATAAAGATCAAAAGCTGTAAAACGATCATTGAAAGATATACGTTATCTTTTGTTTGGAGTGAATCGAATTTTATGTACCTTGACGATACCAAAAGCGCATATATTACAAGCACAAGTAACGGCGCTGAAAACGTACTTTTAATTCTTTGCAAATGATATCACTCCTTTTTCTGTAACAATAATATCTGATCTTAAGTCAAATTTGCCGTTAGGGATATTTTCAACAACAAAATCGGAATAAATAAGACCTGCTTTTATTCCTTTGAAATTTGATAAAAATCTGTCGTAATAACCCTTTCCGTAACCCAGTCTGTACCCCCTTTTGTCATATATAATGGCAGGGAGAACGCATATTGGGTGACAGTTTTCGCCACTATATACGGGTAGATGAGAAAGGGGTTCGATTATATTGTATTTGCCTAATATAAAATCAGCTTTTGAACTGATATAATGATACACCATTTTATTGTCTTCGATACAACGGGGATAGCATACTTTTTTCCCCTTTGAAAGCGCATCTTCGGCAATAAGGGTGGTGTCAATTTCGTATTTTAACGGTGAATACAAAAGAATGGTATCGCAGTATCTGTAACTGTTAAGGGAAATAAACTTTTTGCAGATAGCTTCGTCTCTTGCCTTTTTTTCACCGTCGGATAACTGTTTTCTCTTTTCTCGGTATTTGTTTCGTAAAAGCGTTTTTTGTTCTTTTATATTTACAGTATTCATTATATTTTTATCTTTAGCTTTGTTTGTTATGCAAAAATGGATTGCACGATCTTTTCGGAAGTATCTTTATCTTTTAATGCGGCAATTATTTCTTTTGCAAATTCAATAGATTTGCCCATACTTTTTGCGGTTATAATATTTCCGTCGCGTACACAACCCTCGTCTACGGTTACAGCGCCCTTTAGATATTTTTCAAATCCGGGGAAACAGGTTGCTTTTTTGCCAACCAGAAGTCCTTTTTCGCCCAACGTTCTGGGAGATGCGCAGATAGCGCATATATATTTATTTTGTCTAGTGGCTTCGTCTATAAATTCGTTAACCTTCTTGTTCATTCTGAGATTGTCAGCGCCGGGTAATCCTCCGGGGAGCACCACAGCATCAATGTTTTCAATATTTATACTGTCGATGGTGGCATCTGCCAATACTTTTATATTATGTGTTCCCACAACCTCAACGGTATCATTTATCGAGACTGACGTAACGTCAATACCCGCCCTTTTAAGCATATCAATAGGGGTGAGAGCTTCAATTTCTTCAAAACCGTTTGCCAAAAAAACGTATACCATATTAAACCTCCAATGAGAGAAATATTTTATAGATCAAGAACTTTTACGATATCTTCAAATATTTCTCCGATGCTTCGCAACGTTCCGTTTTCGTCACAGCAGTGGATCATATCCCAGCCTAATTTTTCGCTTGAGTATAAAGCGGCAGCATAACTGTTTGTTAGGTGGTTGCTGTCAGCTTCGTGTATATCTTTAACTCTGCCCGTTTGTTCCGAACGGCTGTTTATAAGGTTCATTGACACTTGAGGTTTCATTTCAAGATAAACGACTCTGTCGGGAGAGGGAAGTCCAATTTTTTTAAATTCAAATTCCCACAGCCAACTTAAAAAATCATCCCAAGTATCTTTAGGTAATTTTGAAAGCTGGTGAACGGCGTTTGCGGACGTGTAACGGTTGGCGATAATATAGGTGTTATCGTCATAGTAGTCCTTTGACCAATCCGTTTTAAAGCTGTAATATCTGTCCATCGCGAAAAAAACGGATGCGGCGTATGCGTTCGTATCTTCGGGATTTTTTCCGAGTTCGCCTTTTAAATACATATCAACAAACGTAGAACCCTTACCGTCATACGTCGGGAAAGACAACAGTCTTACTTTTTTTCCCTTTTCGGTAAGATATTTTGCAAGGCGTTTGCTTTGTGTTTCTTTGCCCGAGCCGTCAAGCCCGTCGATAGCTATTAGCTTTGCCATAGTCGTTCTCCTGATCAATTAAATTTAAGTTTTATTCATCGTCGTCTTGCTTAAAAGCCATTTCCATATAATCTTGTCTGCTTATAAGCACAGTACGGGGTTTTTGTCCTTCGGGAGGACTTACAATACCCTTTTGTTCCATCTTATCAATAAGCTTTGCGGCTCTGCCGTAACCGACAGAAAGACGTCTTTGCAAGAGGGAAGTGGATATCTTGCCCGACTCAATTGCGAGTTCAACGGCTGCTCTGAACAAAGGATCGCCCTCGTTGTCAGAGTCGTCACCGTCCATAGAATGACCGCCTTTTCCTTCACCGCATTTTGCGGCCTCTTTTTCGATGCTTTCGATTACTCTTGCATCGTATGAGCTAACACCGCTGTTAACTTTGATAAAATCAATAATCTTTTCTATTTCCGATTCGCTTACGAATGCGCCCTGTACACGCGCGGGTTTTGAAAAACCAACGGGAGCATAGAGCATATCTCCTCGACCGATAAGTTTTTCCGCACCTGCAATATCAATGATCGTACGCGAGTCGACCTGAGATGCCATTGTAAAGGCAATTCTTGAAGGCACGTTAGCCTTGATAAGACCGGTAACAACGTCAACGGACGGTCTCTGCGTACCGATAACAAGGTGCATACCTGCGGCTCTTGCTTTCTGCGCAAGACGGCAGATGGAATCTTCAACTTCTTTGGGGGCTGTCATCATAAGGTCAGCCAACTCGTCTATAACAATAACGATCTGAGGTAAGAATTCTTTATCGGGATCGTCTTTGGTAATTCTGTTATAACTTGCGATATCACGGACACCGACTTCTTCAATAAGCTCAAATCTTCTGTCCATTTCGGTAACTGCCCAGTGGAGTGAACCTGCAGCCTTCTTAGGATCGGTAACAACGGGAACGAGAAGGTGGGGAAGTCCGTTATAAATACTTAATTCAACTTTTTTGGGGTCTATAAGAATAAGCTTAACTTCATCGGGCGTAGCCTTGTAAAGAAGGCTCACTATCATAGAGTTTATACAAACCGATTTACCCATACCGGTAGCACCGGCGATAAGTAAGTGGGGCATTTTTGCAATATCAAGATAGATAGGAGTACCTGCAACGTCCATACCGAGACCTACGGTCACACGGCTTTTTGCAGTTCTGAACTGCTGATGGTTAATAAGCTCTTTAAGATATACGGTTGAAACGTTTTTGTTGGGAACTTCTATACCCACCGCCGCTTTTCCGGGAATAGGAGCTTCGATTCTGACTCCAGACGTCGCAAGGCTGAGAGAGATATCGTCAACAAGGTTTGCTATAGTTCTTACTCTTACGCCTTCTTCGGGAGCTAATTCGTATCTTGTAATTGACGGACCTCTTGATACGTCAATTATTTTTGTTCTGACTTTAAAACTGCGAAGGGTTTCAACGAGTTTGATCGCCGTTGAACGCATTTCTTCGCTGACGTCTTCATTTTTAACGTTGTTTTCCTGATTAAGTAAATTCAAAGGCGGGAAAACGTATTCCTTGACGGGTTGTACTTCTTTTGGAGCGGGTTCGTTCTTTTGCTCTTGCAACTGTTTGCGTTCAACCATAAGTTCAAGCTCTTGCGCATTGGGAACGCTTCCGTCGGTTTCTGATGATGGAATCTCTCCGTTTTTATCGTCTTCAAAGAGTTCGTTAAGATTTATGTTTTTCTCTTTTCCGTTTTTCTTAAAGGGGGATATAGCTTCCTTCTTTGTCTTGTTTACGTTTTCTGCAAGATCGTCAAGAGCAACGTCGGGATCAAACGGGGGCTTGTCCTCTAAATCAACGTCAACTTCGCTTTTTTGCTTTTTAGCCTTTAATGCCTCGTCGTATGCCGTCATATCAACGGGAGACTCGTCGGGCTCCAATGCTGATTCGTCAATTTTAAGTTTCTTTTTATCATCAGGTCTGTGCCATACTTTTTGTTCGTCTTCGTCGTAGTCGTCGTAATATTCGTATCGTCTGTCCTTTAATTCGGTAAACTTATCCTTTATAAAGCATATTGCCGAAAAAGGTGTAAGTCCGAAAGTAAACGTTATAAAGACTAACAACAAAGGGATAAATATAAGCAAGGACAAAGTTTTGTCAATACAAGCAACAAATATGTTTGATAAAAGACCGCCGATAACACCGCCGCCAATGAGTTCAGTTCCTTCAGACCACCAATGGACAAAGTTGAATATCGCTTCTCCTTGGATAATATTTATAATAACCGAGAAAGAAACGAGAACGAATAATGAAGAAACTGCTTTTAAAACAATAGTGTCGCTTTCAACGGTTTTCTTCCATAAGAATGCTTGAATAAGTATCAAAGCGGGAACAAGAAAAGCTCCCCAGCCAAACAAACCGCAAAGAAGGGGTTTTATGATTTTTCCGATAACGCCTGAATGTTCTTCAAACAGTAAAAAGAATAAAAATGCAAAAGATAAGAGTCCCAATACGTAAGGGAATATTTGATTAAATATGCTGTTGGGGTTGTTGGGGCGTTTTCTTTTTTTAGGTGGCGTTTCAACCTTTTGAGGCTGTTTTTTCGTCTGTGTTTTATTTGTTGATTTTTTGTTGGTTTTTTTATTCGTGGGCATTTTAATTCCTCGCTAAAAGTTTGTATTAACCGAATATTATTGCAAGTATACCTACTACAAAACAATAATATGAGAACATTCTGAAGTTCGATTTTTTGGATATGTAAATGAGTGTTTTCATCGCAAGTATACCTACGACTGCTGCAGCTATCGTTCCGGCTATATAAGGAACGATGTTGGTAGAGGGAATGGGATTTTCAAATATGTCTGCTACCGAAAGAAGATTTGCGCCGATAATTGCGGGGATAGAAAGGATGAATGAGAATTTAACCGCAAATTCGCGTTTGAATCCCATAAGAAGTCCGCCTGTGATCGTAGAACCCGAGCGAGAAAGTCCGGGAACTATAGCGCACATCTGGCAAAGACCTACGAAGAGTGCGTTTTTGGGTTTTGCATTTTCTAATGTAACGGTTCCTCTTTCGAGTTTGTCGGATATGAAAAGAAGAAGTCCGTTAAGAAGGAGAATACCGCCGATTATTTTTGTGTATCCACCAAGTATTTCGATGTAATCTTTAACGAATACGGCAGCGACAAGGGGAAGGGTTGCTATGATAACGAATATAACAAATCTTTCGCTTTCGGTGTATTCGGATAATTTGAATTTACCTTTGAATACTTTGCCGAACATCGAAAACACTGCGGGAACAAGTTCGAAAATATCTTTATAGTATACGATGAACACAGCTATAAGTGTGCCTAAATGGAGTAGGATGTCAAACGTGAAGTGTGAAGCTTCAAGATTTTCCATTCCGAATAAGTTTTGTGCAATAGCAAGATGAGCTGAACTTGAAATAGGAAGGAACTCTGCTATACCTTGTATTATTCCGTAAAAAATAGCCAAAAATATGTTCATAGTATACCTCTTCACGATAAATAATTATATATAATATATAATAACATATATTAGAAAAAATTACAAGAGATAATACAAACAAACTGCATTGAAAGGTGTTAAAAAAGATATGGCTTTATGGTTGTTGATATGTTTAGGTCTGTCGGCGGGTTTTGTAAACGGACTGTTGGGTACGGGCGGGGGAATAGTGTTGATATTTGCTATAAAGAGGTATTTAAAAAAGATGGACAGTAAGGATGTTTTTGTTTTAACTTTGACTGTGACAGTTGCTATGTCGGCAGTGTCGGCTGTGATGTATTATTTAAGAGGAGATTTAGACGTAAAGATGGGCTTAAAATACGGTATATGCGCTGTTCCGGGAGGAATTATAGGTGCATATTTACTGGACAAGCTGAAATATGATACTGTACGAAAGGCGTTTGGTTTATTGGTTATATGGGCGGGACTGAATATGATAGGAGTTATGAAATGGGGATAATAGATTTTTTTGCGGGCGTTGTGATAGCGGTTTTAGCCGGAATGGGAATAGGCGGAGGAGGATTGTTGGTGCTTTATTTGCTGTTTGTAAGGGAAATGGGGCAGGTTGCTTCTCAAGGTATAAATCTTGTGTTTTTTATATGCGCGGGAATAGCATCACTTGTGTATCATAAAAGGAAAAGACGTATAAACGTTAGGTTGATGTTGTTTTTAATTGTTTTTGGAGTTGTGGGCGCGATAACGGGAGCGTATTGTGCAAGTGTGATCGATCCTGAAATTATAAGGAAAATATTTGGTTGGCTGCTTATAATATCGGGGATCAGCGTGGTGTTTAAGAAAGAAAAGAAACGCATAGAAAAATAAATTTAGAAAAGGGGTTGACAAAAGCGACAAGATATGGTAATATACTTGGGTAATCTAAAGACAGCAGGTGTCAAAGTAAATCCTGCCGAGGATAACAAACATTCAAATATTGATTGGTTTGCTTTCTTTCGGTGTATTTATGTGGACACTGCGAGAAAGCATTTTTTATCAGGAGGTGAAAACCATGCCGAGCGCAAAAATATTGGAACAAAAGAAAGCAGTTGTAGCTGATCTTACAGAAAAGCTTAAGAAGGCTACCGCAGGTGTTGTTGTAAACTATTCCGGTATCACAGTTGAAAACGATACAAAGCTTCGTGCAGAACTCCGTAAGGCAAATGTTGAATATAAAGTATATAAGAACACTTTGACAGCAAGAGCGTGCGAAGAGGCAGGACTTGGCGGTCTTAAGGACCAGTTTGAAGGAATGACAGCTATCGCAATCAGTGACGAAGATCCTATTGCACCCGCAAAGATCCTCAAGGAGTATGCAGACAAGCTTGAAACATTTGAAATCAAGGCAGGATTCCTTGATGGCGAAGTAATGGACAAGGATCAGGTACTCGCCCTTGCAGAGATTCCTTCCAAAGAAGTTCTTATCGGACGTATTATTGGCAGCCTTATGTCTCCCCTTTATGGATTCGCATTTGGATTGCAGGCAATCATCGACAAGAACGGCGAAGGTGCGGCAGAACCCGCAGCAGAAGCAACAGAAGCATAATTGTTGCATAATAAATATTAAAAAAAGAAAACAATATAATTTATTTGGAGGTAAATTAAAATGGCAAACATTGAAAATATCATAGAAGAATTAAAATCTCTTACAATTCTTGAACTCGCAGACCTCGTTAAGAAGGTAGAAGAAGAATTCGGCGTATCTGCAGCTCCCGTAGCAGTAGCAGGTGCAGCAGCTCCCGCTGCAGCAGCAGCTGAAGAAAAGACAGAGTTCGACGTAGTACTTAAGGAAGCAGGCGCTAAGAAGCTTGACGTAATCAAGGCTGTTCGTGAAATCACAGGTCTTGGACTTAAGGATGCTAAGGATCTCGTTGAAGGCGCTCCCAAGGTAGTTAAGGAAGCAGCTCCCAAGGATATGGCAGAAAGCATCAAGAAGCAGCTCGAAGATGCAGGCGCTGTTGTTGAACTTAAGTAATTTAAGCTATGTATATATTGACTTGGCAAGTTTCGTTAGATGACGGAACTTGCCGAGGAAAATATAAAAAAATAAATAAGCAGAGATGGCTGAGCTGGTCTAAGGCGCACGACTGGAAATCGTGTGAACGCTAATACCGTTCCGAGAGTTCGAATCTCTCTCTCTGCGCCAAAAAAATATCCACCCAAATGAGCAGGGTTACTAAGGACAGTTATGTTTTATAGGAACGCTGAGCATTGCGAAGGGCAAGAGAATAGAGAGAAGTTTCGGCTTCTCTCTTTTTTCTTGCCCTTTTTCTGTTTATAGCGGTACATTCGACTATTAAACCGCCTTTGAGTACAATTATGGTAGAAAATCAAAGGAGGTAACAATATGGGGAAATTTATAGAAGAATTTTATTACGGCAACATTGATCCACAGGCACGAAGCACCAAGCAGAACAAAGCCGTGCAAAAGCAAATGGAAGTCTTGATGTTAAATGAGGATTTCTTAACCGAGAACCTTTCGGGCGAAAGCAAGAAAAAGTTTCTCGATTTTGTCAATGCTTGGGGCGTGGTGAATGGCGAATCCAATCTCGACAGTTTTATTATGGGTTTTCGGTTAGGAGCCAACTTTACTTACGATACCTTCGTAGCCACCGACACCCCATTCCAAGACTTGCTGAAGGAGTGACCGATATGCGTGACAAAAAGTATTACATTGCACTTGATGATTTTAAACGGCGAGTAGT
>JBGVPD010000003.1:0-22402 GCA_045126815.1 Eubacteriales bacterium | reverse complement strand
ATCGTAAACAACACCTAAAAAAATCCCTAACAAAAAAGAATATAACAAAATCTCCGCTAGTCTTGTCTGTTCTACAACCATCAGCCGATTATCCTACCAAACAAGCCTTTTCTTTTGTTTTGTTCGGAATCCTCATACATCAATTCATCTACGTTTCCTTCAATGGTAACGTTACCATCCTCAAGGCACAACGTATGTATATGAAGATTACTCCCGTTTATATTTAACCGTCCCTTCAGTGTTTCAAGCACTACCGATATCTCATCAAAACTTACAACGTCCGAAACACCGCTGAGAACAAGTTTCTTTCTATCTTCAAGTATTATATTGTGAGCACTGTTATCCATAACATACCTCCGCATTATATTTAATAAAATATATGCTTTGTATATTTAAGATATGCCCTTTTACTGAATTACCTCGTATAATGACGCAGCTTCATTTTTCTTGGTCGTTTCCTTGACGTCAAGAACGCGTACTTTCAGTTTTCTTTCTCCGAATGTAACTTCTATTATGTCGTTTTCCTTTACGTTGTACGAAGCCTTCGCACAAACACCATTAACCATGACATGCGAAGCATCACAAGCATCGTTTGCCACGGTTCTTCTCTTTATTATTCTTGATACTTTCAAAAACTTATCTAATCGCATTTTTTCTAAAAAATTTCGAAATCCCCCGAGAAAACTATCCTCGGGGGACCCAAAAATTACCCTAAAATTATTTGTTGAGGAGAGCTTTCATAGCCTTGCCTGCTTTAAAGGAAAGACTCTTTGATGCAGGAATATCCATAGCCTTCTTTGTGTAAGGATTGATACCTGTTCTTGCTGCACGTTCCTTAACTTCAAATGTACCAAAACCAACAAGCTGAACCTTGTCGCCTTCTACAAGTGCTGCAGAAATTGCATCAAGTGTTGCGCTAACTGCTGCTTCTGCATCTTTTTTCTTAAGGTTAGTTGACTTTGCTACTGCATCGATGAGCTGTGACTTTGTCATAATTAATTACCTACCTTCCATTATTTAAACCTAAATTTTATTATGTATCTAACTATTGATTAGTATATCAAACATTTTTCAAATAATCAATAGTTTTTTAAAAAAATGTATCAAAAACATCAATTTTTTTGCATCTAACTGCATATTTTTTGTTAATTTTTATTCAAAAGTATAAATTTGTATATTATTTTATGTTACTTTTCAAAAATTTATCGCACGTCTTTTGAAGAGCCAATTCTGCATCGATCCCCATTTTCTTTGAAAGCGCTACGATTGAAAAAAGCAACTCTCCTATATACTCTTCACAAACCTCTTCTTTTGTTGAATATTCCGCAACTTCAATTCCACTCTTCGTTGCTTTGCTAATATATTTTGACGCCAACATAAGCGAAGGCAACGCCTTACATACCCCATCAAGCTGCTCTTTCAACGTGTCTCTCTTTTTTGAACTTTGTTTTATGTTATCCCAGTTGGTCAGAACATCTTCTACACTTTCAACGTTTACGTCTCCAAATATATGTGGGTGTCTTTCGATCATTTTTTTGCATACACCGGTATATACGTCGTCTATGCAAAATCTGCCTTCCTCTTCTGCTATTCTTGAATGGAACATAACCTGCAAAAGCACATCACCCAGTTCTTCACAAAGCATGTCGTCGCTCTCGAGATCAATGGCTTCGGCAGTCTCATATACCTCTTCTATAAAATCCTGTCTTATGGATTTATGCGTCTGAACTCTGTCCCAAGGACAGCCGTTTTCCGAACGGAGAATTTCCATTATCTTTCTTAGATCCTCAGACGTATATTTTTCTTTTTCTTTTAACTCTTTTATAATATCCATCATTATCCTCACATAAGCTTTAATTTATGAAGCAAAGAATAAATCTTTTGTCCTTTCGGTATCATCAAAACTTCTTCCTTTGTTATAGCCTTAAGCAAGAATACAGTTGCCCCATAAACCATTACAGCGGCAAATATAGCTACTAAAGTCGCTATCTTCGTGTGAATTCCCGAAAGTAAAACGTATACAGCAATTGCCGCTAATACACACGGAACTGCTGAAACAAACGGTTTTAAAAATACTATCTTAAAATCGGGCACAAGTCCGATCTTCTTTGCAATAAACACAAAGTTAAGAATCGCTATAGTCATATAACAAAGTACGGTTCCGATCGGTGCACCGAACATTTCCTTGCCTTCGGGAAGGATAAATCTCATAAACACATAAGACGAGGTTACCTTCACAACAGCGCCCGATATCATTGATATAATCGGCATTCTTTCGTGTCTGTTTGCCTGTAAAATAGCATTTGTTACCGAAAGCATACCTACAAAGAATACTGCAATCGCAAGTACAGACAGCAAAGGCGCCGCAAGATTTACAGAATCTTTATCCGAGAACAGTAATCCCAAAACAGGCTTTGACAACGCAGACAAACCAAGAGCTGCGGGAATAGCTATAAGTGATGCTATTTTTAGAGAACTTGTCATAACCCCCTTAGCCTTTTCAATATCTTTCTCTGCCAATGCCGATGAAATATACGGAACAATTGCGCAAGATATAGGATATATCAAAACGGGTGGCAAGTTATATAACGATACTGCAAGAGTTGAATAGTTACCAAACAATGCAGTTGCCTCTTTAGCAGTATAGCTAACAGCCTGAAGCGTTCTCTGTATTACAATAGAGTCAATTGCATCTGCAACACTCATAACGGATGAGCTTATTGAAATCGGAATCGCTATAACAAATAACGCCTTTATAAGCTGTCCTATGCTTCTTACAGGTGCTTCCTTATCTTCAACGAACTCTGCATCGTATTCCTCGGACTTAAACATCACTCTATGAATAACGATATACAATGTTCCGATCACAACACCGATAGTTAATCCCAACAACGCGAAAGCCGCAACTACCGGTAATGAATATCCCTGATTCTTCGCGTACAATGCAAACAACATTCCGAGCAAGAATTTACCGAGAGACTCCAAAACTTCGGAAACCGCAGTGGGCACCATATTCTGATATCCTTGGAAATAACCTCTTATCGCGCTGCAAATACAAATAAAGAACAGTGTCGGAGCAACTGCTAAAATACAAATATAAGCAGGTGAATTTTTCATAAGTCCGGCAAATCCGTGAGATCCAACCATCATTATGGTAGTACCTATAGTACCTATAATTAAAAACAAGGTCAGCGCAGATTTAAATATAAGCTTTACTTCCCTGCGATTACCTTTCGTTCTTGACGATGATACCATGATCGAAACTGCAACCGGCAGTCCGGCTGTCGATACCATATAAAACATAGTATATATCTTATAAGCGGCATTGAAATATCCCATACCCTCATCTTTCAACAAGTTATGTAACGGGATTTTATACAAAAGACCTATAACCTTTACCAATATATTGGCAAAAGTTAAAATAACAACGCCTGAAAAAAACAAATTGTTTCGGCTCTTATTATTTCCCAAAAATAATCACGCTCTCTTTCCTATGCAATTTAAAACCTCAAAAAAGCTCTCTCTGAAGTTTTTTCATATCACTCTTCAAGCTTTCTATATCGAGTGTCTTAAATTCCTTATTTTCATAAAGTATCTTTCCGTCAACCATATTAAAACAAACGTCAGCCGACGACATACTGTAAACCAACGAGTAAACAGGCGAATAGCTCGGTATATTATTGATTGAATTCATATCAAGCATTATAATATCTGCTTTTTTTCCAACCTCAAGCCTACCGCTGTCTTTTCGGTTTTGCGATAATGCTCCGTTTACAGTTGCAAGTTTTACCATATCTTCCGCCTTTATCATTGACGGATCTTTGTCATACCCCTTCTGAAGTATTGAAGCAAGATACAACTCTTTCAATATATCAAGAGTATTGTTTGATGCAGCACCATCTGTTCCCAAAGTAACGTTTACACCTTTTTTCAGCATTTTTGATAAAGGCATAATTCCGCTTCCGAGTTTAAGGTTACTTGCAGGGTTATGAACAACTGTAGCCGAACGTCTTTTCAATATATCAATATCGTTATCACTGACCCAAACACAGTGAGCAAATGACACCGGGTTATCAAGTACACCGTAATATTCAAAAAACTCAGTAGGTGTCATTTTATGACGCTCAATACATTCATTATGTTCTTTTTCTGTTTCCGACAAATGAATTTGATAAGCTATATCCTTACCTCTCGTATAGTCGGCACAGTATTTTACCATTGAAGGAACGTTGGTATATTCAGCGTGAAGCGAAAAATCGATCTTAACTCTTCCGTCAAAGCTATCGTGATACTTATTATACAACTCTACGGATTCTATAAACCTTGTATCTTTTGAGTGGTCGGAAGTGTTATCAAAAGAAACGATCGAACGGCTTATATTAGCCTTCATCCCGGTTTCACCAACAGCTCTTACCGTCTCATCACAGAAATAGTACATATCTGAAAACGAACATATACCGTTTTTTATCATTTCCGCTATTGCAAATTTTGAGCTCGTATATACGATCTCTTTCGTCAACTTCTCTTCGGCAGGAAATATCTTCTCGTTTAACCACCTATCAAGCGGTAAGTCCTCTCCGTATCCGCGCAAAAAAGACATAGCCGAATGTGTATGACAGTTATATAAACCGGGACATATAAGCTTATCTTTGGTGTCAATAACTCTGTCAAAATTTCCCTCAGGTCTTTCATTGCCTATATAAACTATATATTCACCTTCAACGGCTATATAACATTCGCCTAACCCTAAAACCGACGTCTTATCAAACAATATCTTCATTTATATTATATACTCCGTAATTTATCCCAAAAATTCTCTGTAAACCGATTCTTTCGGTAAATAATCAGGACTTATCTCAAAAAAGTCCTTTATCTTTTCTCTTATTTCTTCAGCCTTATGATAAAAAACATCGTTTCTGTCTATATTGTTCAACAACTTTTCAACAGTTTTCTTTATCATAAAAGGTTCGTATTCCATAAAAGAATCAATTTCTATATCATACATTCCGTTAAACGGCAAAATATGCAGATCCTCGTTTTCAGACACTCCCTTCCAAATACGGAAAGTAAATTCCGGCGGAGCGTTTCTGAACTTTGAATCCCTTATCATTCGGCGCATAAACCTAATCTGCCTCGAAGTAAAAAAGCTTCCGTTGACTTCAACGTCTCTTTTTACCGATATTTGCACACTCTTAAATCCGCAATGAATGTGTTCTGTAACCTCAGGATAAACAGCTTGAATACCTTCAAAAATGATCCTGTCATACCTTGATGAGTCAAAGTCGTAATATCCGCTTCTATCACCCTGCTCAAAACTATATCTCGGTAATTTTACAGTCTTTTTCTCAAGTATACCGTCAATACACTCTTCAAAATAATCTAAATCAATCGATAATGCAGAGTCATAATCTACCTTATCAAGACCTCTTTCCATAGACTCTTTTTCAAGAACCTTTCTCGCCTTGTAAAAATCGTCAATAGATATAACGCCTACCTTTTTGCCCGAGTGTTCAATAGCCGAAATAAATTTGCTTGCGGTCGTCGTTTTTCCTGAACAAGTGGGTCCTGAAAGTGTTATAATCCTACAATCTTCATCTATTATTTTTTGAGATGCCTTCTTCAGTTGCAACTCAAAATTATTTTCACATCTCAACACGAATGCCTTCTTTTCATCTTCACTCATATTTGAAACGTTATAGATATATTTATCCATATAATCAGTTGTTCTCCTTATAAAAATCAACTATCTCCTCAAAAATACCGTCAATTTTTTCGGGCGTCTTGTTCATATCAAGATATTCGTATGGATATTTGGGGAATGCAATCCTCTTCATCTTTCTATCCTTGCCCTCGATAAGCTTCGTTACAGCCCCTGCTCCGCAAGCAAAAACAGAATGAACATCTTCCATCATATATATATTATATAAACCTTCGCTTCCCGGTTTTGCATAACCTACGTTTTCAAGGTTGCCAACCGTATTTTTCTGTCTGTATATATAATATGGAACGTATCCCGCATTCTTAGTCTTCAAAAAAGCATACGATACGCTCTTCGGTGTGTCTCCGCCATTCTTTGAATAAATGTTGGAATTATACCGAAGTATATCCGCCGCCTTCTTCACGCAAAACGTATGTACGGTAACGTTGTCGGGAGAAAGCTCTAGTATCGAGTCAACAGTCTTTGAAAATCCCATAAAAGTATCGCCCGGTAATCCTGCAATAAGGTCGGTATTTATATATTTTATGCCACTTTCTTTTGCAATATTATACGCTTTGTAAAAATCTTCGATCGTATGTTTTCTAACGATCTGCTTTAAAACACTGTCATTTAACGTCTGCGGATTTATACTTACTCTCGTTACTCCGTATTTCTTCGCTATATCTAATTTCTCTTTGGTAACGGTATCAGGTCTGCCTGCCTCTAAAGTAAATTCCTTCAAAGAATTAACGTCAATCTTTTCATTAATCTTTATAAGCAGATCTTCAAGCTGTTCTTCCCTTAAAGTCGTTGGAGTTCCGCCTCCGATATAAACAGTCACGACCTTTTTACCAAGCATCTTTATGGTATCAAACATTCTGTCTATATCCGACTTCAATCTCTCAAGATAATCGGGAATAAGTGAAAGAAGTCTTGGGGTTGCATAAGATACAAAAGAACAATAAGCACATCTCGAAGGACAAAACGGAATGGAAATATAAACGGAACAAGCGTTCTCCTCCGTATTGTCTATTATCTCTTTTTCAATTGATGCTATCTCGGTAACAAGAGCTGATTTTTTTGGATTGAGAAAATACTCTTTTTCAAGCGTCTTTTTTACAGACGCTTGATCCATTCCCATATCAAGCATCTCAGCGGCGATCTTAGCAGGTCTTACACCTGTCAATATTCCCCACGGCGGAACTGTCCCAAAGAACCTCTTTCCCGCCTCAAAAACAGCTATACCAACTGCAATTTTTGCAGTTCTGTTTTTCGTATATTCTTTTTTATATTTTTCAAATCTGGAGCCTGTCTTCATCTTTGTGTCAAGCTTTATTGATGCAAATGCCTCAACTCCAGCCTCTGCTTCTCTTAAACTTACGTTTACGACCGGTACTCCCTTTTCCTCATTTTCCCCCTCGGAAAACTTTGCCCCCGGAAAGAAAAGCATACACAGAGACTGTACGTAATATTTATTTATATTTCCTTCTGTCTTTACTATCATTTTTATTTCCTGCTTTTTTTCAAATCTTCACTATCTAAAACGATGGTAACAGGACCATCATTCAAAAGGCTTACCTTCATATCTGCGCCGAATACACCTTTTTCAACGGTAATATTCTTCTTTTTCATTTCTTCACAGAATAATTCATACAACTCATTCGCCTCGCTTGGAGGTGCTGCATTGAAATAATCCGGTCTGTTTCCGCGTCTGCAATCGGCACATAAAGTAAACTGAGAAACAGCTAAAACAGAGCCTCCTACATCAAAAAGTGATAAATTCATCTTTTCGTTTTCATCTTCAAATATACGCATCTTACTGATCTTCTCAGCCATAATAACAGCTTCGTTTGCCGTATCTCCCTTTGACACGCCGATCAAAAGCAAAAATCCTTTACCTATTTCCCCTGTTATTACTCCGTCTACGGTAACAGCTGCTTCGGAAACTCTCTGAATAACTATTCTCATACTATCCTCTTTTTTATCAGGTATATCCTCTTACAATATCTCTTACACTCTTAACAGATTTAAGTCTTGACACAATGGATTTATAATGGTCAAGATCTTTACAGCCAACCACAATGTTGATTATTATCTCGTCATCGGGTTTTGCTTGTGTATTGATCTGCATAAGAGTAACTTTCATTTCAGCCAAAATAGTAGTTATATCCGCAAGAAGTGTCATACTGTTTGTTGCATAGATCTTCAAAACAGCCTCAAACAGTCCGCCTCGCTGTGTCATCGACGACATATCCCAGTATGCGCTTACCCAACGATCGTTATATTCTTCTTTTATAATGTTGGATTCTACGTTGGGACAGTCACGTTTGTGTATGGATATACCGTAACCCTTTGTTATAAAACCAATAATCGAATCTCCCGGCAAAGGATTACAACACTTCGAAAACTTAACCTGACAGTCGTCTATTCCGTCAACTATTACGCCACCTGTATTCTTGCGAACCTTTTTCGTCTGAATTTTGGAAATATCAAACTTATCTTTGGAAGCTTCGTCCTCTTTTACAACTCTGTCAAATTCGTCGCGGAGCTTTTTCTCAATCTTTGAAATACTTAATCCGCCGTAACCGATAGTATTGTAAAAATCTTCAAGCGACTGAACGCCTAACCTGCTTGAAACGTTCGTCAACACTTCGTCGCGCTGAGCTTCGGTATAATATCTGTCGTATTTTCTGAATTCTTTCTCGATCTCAGCTCTTCCGACTATTATATTTTCCGCCTTACGCTCTTTCTTAAACCACTGTCTTATCTTGGTTCTTGCTTCAGACGTCTTTACAATGTTCAACCAGTCTCTGCTCGGCCCTTTTGCACCCGACGAAGTCAGTATCTCAACAATCTCTCCGTTCTTCGGAACGCGGTCTATCGGAACAATTGCTCCGTTTATCTTAGCGCCGACCATCTTATTACCAACCGCAGAGTGAATTGCATACGCAAAGTCTATTACTGTTGAACCGTAAGGAAGAGTTATAACATCGCCCTTTGGAGTAAACACAAACGTTTCATCATGGAATATGTCAATCTTAAGCATATCCATAAATTCGTCTGAGTCGCCCGAATAATCCTGACTTTCTATTATCTTGGCTATCCAGTTAAGCTTTTCGTCGATATCTTCTTTGCTCTTTTCGCCCGTCTTATACTTCCAGTGCGCAGCAATACCGTATTCTGCCACCTGATGCATATTCCACGTTCTTATCTGAACCTCAAAAGGTACGCCGTCTCTGCCTATTACAGTCGTATGAAGCGAACGATAAAGGTTAGGCTTCGGTGTCGAAATATAATCCTTGAACCTTCCCGGTATTGACTTGAACATATCGTGAATAATACCTAATACCGTATAACATTCAAGTTCGGTATCAACAATAACACGCAAAGCATAAAAATCGTATATCTCGTCAAACTGCTTATTGTGTTCAAACATCTTTTTGTAAGTGCTGTATACTGATTTTACCCTGCCGTCAAGCGTAAACTTAATACCGTTTTCTGTAAGCTTTTCTGCTATATAATTACGAGCTCTGTCAAGAAAATCCTTATTCTGTCCGTATTTCTTCTGTATACTTTGGTTTATCTCTTCATACCCTATCGGATCAAGATAAGCTAAAGAAATATTTTCCAGCTCGTGATTTATCTTTTGCATACCAAGTCTGTGAGCAAGAGGTGCATAAACGTACATAGTTTCAAGTGCAGTTATCCTCTGCTTTTTAGGCGGTTTTGCAGAAAGCGTACGCATATTATGAAGTCTGTCACACAGCTTTATGAATATAACTCTGATATCTCTTGACATAGCAAGAAACATCTTTCGTAAATTCTCCATGTGCTCTTCTTCTTTATCCTCAAAAGGAATTCGTACAAGCTTAGTCAATCCGTCTACAAGTATAGCAGTCTCGTTACCAAACTCTTTTTCAATATCCTTTATATCAACGCCGCAATCTTCTACCGTATCGTGTAAAAGCGCAGCACATATTGAATCAGTATCAAGTTCAAGTTTCGCAACTATTTCAGCTACCGCAATCGGATGCGAAACATAAGGCTCTCCACTTTCTCTAAACTGACCGTCGTGGAGTTTCTTCGCCAACAAATATGCTCTTTTTATTTTTTCTATATCATAATGCTTATTCGTCTTTTCAAGCATCGTGATAAGCTTTTGAATATCGGAATACATTTTATCCCCTTAATCTCTGTCGTTAATTTTTAGCTTTTATTTCTCTGCTCTTGAGCCATTTCAAAATAGTAGACTTCTCAAGATTGATCTTGTTAACTATAGTGCTGGGTTTTATAATGTATTCATCTTCAACCCCATCTTTACATTCAATTATAAATACATTCGTCTCCTTGAGTATATCCATTATAAATCTTATCTTTACATAGCCCATTCCTCTCACAGCCTTCTCCAACAAGGCGATTGAAATATTTTCATTTCCCTGTCTCAGCTCTCTTTGAATGGTATAATAAACATTAATAAAGTCGTCTCTTGTAGGAACAATTCTCTCGTCGGCTTCGATCATTCTTTTTTCTTCTCTGATCTCATTATATTCTGCCATCTTCTTTAAACGTAAAGCCTTAGTTTTTTCACCCGGTACAACGTCGCGCAAAGTCAACTGAACGTTTCTGTTTCCCATATACTCATTAACGTCAAGGTTAAATACTGCATCAACGGTATCGCCGACAAACAAATTAAGTTCAGAAGGATTTTTACCGAAGCACAATGCGCTTACAGTCTTGTTACCCTTCTTGAACGTAAATTTCGAATGTCTGTTTGAACCTATAGACATAGCATCAGTTATAACAGCATCTTTCAAAGCGAAGATCGGCACGGGATTTGATATACCGAAAGGTTCAAGTAAAAAGAGCTCTTCGGCATTTTCAATGCTTATATCTCCCTCTTCGATTTCTGCATCTATATCGATCTGAGTTACCATATTTTCAGCATTAAGATGTGTTCTTGAATAATCGTTTATACGTTGTTTAAAACTAGACAGGTTTTCTCTGTCGATCGAAAGACCTGCAGCCAACTCGTGTCCGCCGTATTTTATCAATAAATCAGAACAATATCCCAACGCTTCAACAAGGTTAAGACCTTTTATACTTCTGCCCGAACCCTTACTAACGTTTCCGTCGAACGAAATCAAAATTGAAGGAAGATTATATTTCTCGGTTATTCTTGAAGCTACGATTCCTATAGCTCCGTTATGCCAATTATCTTCAGCTAACACTATAACCTTATCGTTTTCAAAATCATGCTCCGTCTTAATTTTCTCGTATGCCTGTTCTATTATTTTATTTTCTTCGGCTTGGCGAGTACGGTTCGTTTCGCACAATTCTTCAGCTATTTCAAAAGCTTCGGCTTTCGTATCGCATAAAAACAAGTCCACAGCTCTTGTTGCGTCACTTATTCTTCCCGCTGCATTAATTCTGGGAGCAATAACATAACTGATAAGAGTTGAAGTTATTCTGCGTTTTTTCTTCTGACCGTTGAATTTTGAAGTTGATACAGCTCCCGATAATTCAAGTAAAGCCTCAATGCCGGGACGTTTGTTTACTTCTATCAGTTTTAATCCTCGGCTTACGATCAAACGGTTTTCATCCACCAAAGGCATAACGTCTGCAACAGTTCCTATTGCAACTATGTCTCCGTACGTATCACATATATATTTAAGCCAATCTTTTTCGATATTATTTTTCTTGCAATATGTATACTCCAAAGAACAAAGGAGTTTAAATACAACCCCTACCCCTGCAAGTTCCTTAAAAGGATACTGACAATCAGCTCTTCTGGGGTTAACAATAGCGCAAGCTTTTGGTAATTCGCTCTGACACTCATGATGATCGGTTATCAACACATCGAGTCCCAAACTCTTTGCGTATTCGGTTTCTTCTACCGCAGTTATACCCGTATCAACAGTTATAAGAAGCTTCGTCTCTTTTTGAGCCAAGCATTCAATAGCAGACGGATTTATACCATATCCTTCACCGGTTCTGCTTGGAATATAAAAACTTACGTCCGCTCCTTTTTCTTTTAAGTACAAATACAAAATGCTTACGGAAGTAACACCGTCAACATCATAGTCGCCGTAAATAACGATCTTTTCATTGTTATTCAAAGCATCAATTATTCTGTCAACCGCCTTATCCATATCAGCCAACAAAAAAGGATCGTGAAACATTATATCCTCGTTCCTTATAAATTTTTCGGCCTTTTGAGGAGTTGTATATCCTCTGTTATAGAGCAGTTTTGCAGTCAGGAGCTTTATACCCAATTTTTCAGATATCTCCTTAATTTCTGACATATACTCAGCAGTACTGCTTTTTATATGCCACTCTTTCTTTTTCACCATCTTTTATATCTCACTTTCATTTTTTTACGATAATTAGTTAAGTATTCTCACAATCTTGCTGACGATCTTTGTCTTTTGAGACTTGTTCAGCAAAAAACTAAACAATATCATTGAGAATACGAGTACAGCAAAAGTAAACATAACGGCAACGCCTTCTCCAAAAAATCTGTCTGCCGCAAAATACGATAATATTGCTGTAAATATAGGTAATATAAACACTAGAAATGCATTTTTCAGAACATTTAAAGTATCAGTCTCAATTTCAACCATATCACCTTCAGATGCATTTATATAATTAAGCGCAGTTGCGTAAACGATCTTACATTTCTCATTACAGTGCGATGCATTCTCACACATATCGCACGCAGATTTTCTTTCACATTCTATTTTTGCAACAATTCCGTCACATTCAACTACTTTTCCGATTTGCTTCATAATCAGTTATCCTTAAAAGGCTTATATTTCTCCATTATCTTTAACGCCGTTCTTATTCCGTCAACAGAGGCACTCGTTATTCCACCGGCATATCCGGCTCCCTCTCCGCAAGGGTATATGTTCTCATCCGTTAAAGAAAACATCATATCGCCTCTGACAATTCTCAAGGGTGACGACGTCCTTGTCTCCACTGCCGTCATAACAGCATCACTCGGCGCATAGCCTTTTACCTTCCTGTCAAATCTGACAAGACCTTCGGCTAAAAATGAATTTATATACTTTGGGAACAATTCGTTTAAATCACAAAGAGCGTTTCTTTCGCCGTTCATATAACTGGGTATTATACGCGTGGGTTTTGTTCCCGTCTTTTTATTTAAATAATCGCCCACAGTCTGTATAGGAGCTGAATAATCTCCACCACCCATAGTAAAGGCTTTCTTTTCCAGATGTCTCTGAAAATTCATTCCATCAAAAAGACCGTTTCCTACGTCTTCAGGCAAAAGGGATACAACAAGAGCGGCGTTTGAATTTTTCCCGTCTCTCTTGTAATTACTCATTCCGTTAACAACAACCGTATCCTCTTCGGACGCCGCCTCGCAGACGTGGCCTCCGGGACACATACAAAACGTATATACCGCGCGGTCTCCGTTACGGTATGAAAAATTATACTCGGCATTTCCAAGTTTTGAAGAATATTTGCCGTATATAGAATTATTTATTTCTTCCTGCAATTGCTCAACTCTGACACCTACCGAAAAAGCCTTCGGTATCATCATTAAATCTTTTTCTGCAAGAATTTTGTAAGTATCTCTTGCACTGTGTCCTATTGCAAGAACAAGCGAACTTACTATAAATTCACCTCTTGTAGTTTCGGCAACGATACTGTTATTTATCCTTCTGTATCCGTCAAAACGAGTATTAAACAGAACTTCTCCGCCGCATTCTATTATTCTGTTTTTTATGTTTGTAACTATCTTCCCAAGATTATCTGTTCCTATATGCGGTTTTGCATTCGTTAAAATACTTTCAGGTGCGCCGTATTTATGATACGTCTCAATAACGTATCTGCATTTCTTATCGTTTATACGCGTTACAAGCTTACCGTCAGAAAAAGTACCTGCACCGCCGGCACCGAACTGAACGTTGCTTTCTGTATTAAGTATTCCTTTTTCTCTGAATTGCGAAACACTTCTGTTTCTCTCTTCTATGTCACCGCCGCGTTCTATAACTATAGGTCTATAACCGTTTTCAGCAAGTAAAAGTGCACAAAACATTCCTGCGGGTCCAAATCCTACCACCAACGGTCTGTTTTCAATCTTTTTATCACCGTAAACAATGTCAAGTTCACCATCATCAAGCGCTGTTGCATTGATTTTTTTTAAAACTTCTTCGGATACCTCAGAAGTAAAAATGACTGCAGAAACAGAATAGACGACAGTTATGTTATTTTTATGTCTGGCATCGACCGATCTTCTGTATACGGATACATCAGAATAATTGCCCGAACCAAACGCATTATTCAATTGTTTTTTTGCCAAAGATACTGCATCGCAATCGCTCGACTCGGCACCTAATCTGATATCTCTTAATACTATCCGCATAAAAACCTGCCAAATTTTATTTAATATCTACCGTAACATTATAATTTCCAAGCTCATAGACCGAATCTTCAAATTCATCGGAAAAATCAATTATAACGGGAAGTACCGTCACTCCGTCACCCGGATTATGATTGCTCATATTAACCGTTGCCGAAATATGTTCGGCTTTGATCTTAGACAAAAGCGTTATGGGTACTCTTACATCAACATTTAAAGTTTCCGTCTTAAGTTCATATTCAAGACCGCCGATCTGAAGGAACTGTATATTTTCTACAGTAAATCTTTTAACCGCAGTAGACAAATGCTCAACACTTATAACAGCAGACGTCTCTCCGCTGATTATCGTAGCTCCCTCGGGAGAAACTATAGAAACGTTCTGTTTTGCCGTATTGTCAATAAATAATTTTTCATCAAGCGTCGCAACTACAATTCTGTCAATCCCCCTTATAACAGAAGGCTCACCTTTTATAGTCACACTCGCAGGAGTAATTGTAATTTTGGAGTTCTTTTCATTAAAGTAGCCATATTTATAATCCGCCTTCAAAGGCACTTCTTTTTCTGCATACAAACGCAACGTAACGTTGACGATCTTCGTCATCATATTCAAATACGGGCTCTGTATCTCATTTTTTTCAGCGTCAACAAGAGTTAATTGAGCAGTCGTATTTACCGACTGACTTATCTCTCCTAAAGACAACTCCGCTCTTGCATACTCAACCTTTCGAACCTCGGATGCCGCGCCTGAAATCGATATCTCATCAATAATATCGATCTCATATTTCAAATCCGACTCAATATACGAATTGACTAATTCACACACAACCGGTACGTTCTTCGTTACTTTCTTGTCAATATAAGTCGATATGCTGTCCCCCGACGTGTGTACTATCTCGCATTCACTGGGTGCTGAAAGTTTAATATCAAGTTCGTGTCTTCCTGCACTCTCAACTGCAGACACGTCAACGTAAGCATAAAGATCTTCTTCTTTGATACTGTTTATGATATTCCTCTTACCCTTAAGAGTAACGACAATATTATTACCCTTTCCCGAAAGAACTGACCACCCTGTATTTTCCAACAAAGTAACCTCGTTCTCAAAATTCACCGATACGGTAAAATCTCTTTCAAGAGTAACAACATCCGTGCTCATCGCATAGAACCAAATAAAGAAAGCAATTGCAAGACATAATATTTTCGCTATAAAATCCATAACTCTATGCGAACGAGAAGACGGAGAACCGTCTTGTTTTTTATTAGTAACTTTTTCGTTTTCCATCATTCAGCATCTCCGTCAAACAAATCTAATCCAATTTCATCTTCGGAAAATTCTTTTTTCTTTTCTTTCTTCTTTTTCTTACTTTTAGTGACCGCTTTTTCTGCCTTTTCAAGTCCCTTTTTTGTTATTCTGTTAAATCTTATCTTATGGCTGTCTTCTTCGTCGGGATTCAAGAATTGACTAAGTTCCTTTTTCAGTCCGACATAATCAAAGTTTCTTTTGATATTGCCATTAGTAACAACAGATATAATTCCCGTTTCCTCAGAAACAACCAAAACCAAAGCGTCACTTATTTCACTCATTCCGATCGCCGCACGGTGTCTTGTGCCCAATTCTTTCGCAATAGACATATTATCCGACAAAGGAAGATAGCATCCGGCAGCACATACTCTTCCGTCTCTTATAACGACAGCCCCGTCGTGAAGAGGTGTGTTTTCAAAAAATATGTTTCTTATAAGAAACGACGAAACGTCTGCATTTATAACAGTTCCGCTCGATACGATATCGTTAAGACCGGTTTGATTTTCAAACACTATCAAAGCTCCCGTCTTATCTTTTGCCATAACACACACAGCATCACACACTTCATTTATCATCTGCTCGGTGTTCTCTATATGTTTTTCGCCTAAATTCTTAAGTCCCTTTAAAGACGTACCGCCCGCCTGTTCCAAAGCAGATCTAAGTTCGGGCTGAAATATAATAACTATCGCCAAAAGTCCAATTTGGAAAAAGTTGCTTATTATGAATCCTAATGCACTCAAAGAAAAAATGTCACTGATAACATTCACAAGCAATATGACACCAAGACCAATAGCAAGCTTTCCTGCACGTCTGTCTCTGATGAACTTGTAAACGTAGTATAAAAGCACTGAAACGATAAGTATATCAAAAAAATCGTTTATGCCAAAAGAAAACGCTTTGAGCTGAGATTTAAACAACTCTACGATTGATAAAATATATTCTTTAATAACAACCACCGCCCATTTAGTCTATATTATATATATTATAACATATATATTTCCGTTTGCAAATAGTTTCCTGCAATTTTTATCCGCAATTCCCTATGTTTTTTCAAAAAAGATACAAAGATATAAATATTTTTATAAAATATTTGAAAAATTGTAGATTTTCAGCAGTATCTTGTGTTATAATAACTGTAATTATGCGACAAACGATTTCGTTTACATAATAATACGCAGGAGGATCAAATGGGCAAATTTTCTAATTTCTTAAAAAAGACAACAGATAAAGTTACAGTCCCTCTTTTTAAACCATACACTTCTGCAATCGTTACTGTAGGCGGAAGCGGAACGCGTATGAAAACACAAAACGGCGAAACAAAGCAATTTATTGAAATTTGCGGTCTTCCCGTCATCGTAAGAACACTTTTGCAGTTCCAAACATCGCCTTACATCGACGAAATCATCGTAGTTTCAAAAGAAGACGAATTAGATATATATCCGGAAGTCATCAGTAAATACGGTCTTACTAAAATCAAAAAGACCGTAAAAGGCGGCCCCACCAGACAAGACTCTGTACTTAACGGGTTTAAGGCTATATCCGACAGATCAAAATTCGTATGTATCCACGACGGTGTCAGATGTCTTATCACACAGGAAAATATAAGAGACGTATTACGTTCTGCTTACGCCTGCGGTTGCTCTTGCGCTTCATCTAAAATTTACGATACTTTAAAAATGGCAGATTCCGATTCAAATATAGAGTCAACTCCCGACAGAGAAAAAGCAAGGTCAGCACAAACCCCTCAAGTGTTCAAAACAGACATTTACAGAGCTTGTGCATATTCGGCAAAATCAGAAGGATTAACCGTAACCGACGACTGTATGCTCGTCGAACATTACGGTTTCAAGATCAAGCTTGTTGACTGTGGAAGAAACAATCTGAAAATAACCACCAAAGACGATCTGGTTTTGGCTGACGCGATTATCAGAGATAGAGAAAACAAGGGGAATTTGTATATGAGAATAGGTCACGGATATGACGTACACAGACTCGTTGAAGGCAGAAAACTCATTTTAGGAGGAGTTACAATTCCTCACGATAAAGGACTTTACGGTCATTCGGATGCAGACGTACTTGTCCATGCAATAATGGACTCCGTTATAGGAGCGTTAGGACTTGGCGATATCGGTCTTCACTTCCCCGACAACGATAAAAAGTATAAAGATATAGACAGTTGCGTTCTTGCAAAAAAAACGGCAGAACTTTTATTTGAACACGGTTATAAAGTTTCAAATATAGATGCAACGATAATTCTTCAATCACCGAAAGTTCGCCCCTATATAGAGCAAATGCAAGAAAATATTGCAAAAATATACTCTGTTCCTAAGTCTTGCATAAACATCAAAGCAACGACCGAAGAGGGACTGGGATTTACGGGAGAAAAACTCGGTATTGCCGCCCATTCGGTTTGTCTTATCACCAAACTGTAAAAAAATAACAGAGAGCAAATAAATGCTCTCCGTTAGATTTTATTTAATTTCCTTAATACTGTCACATTTGTATTGCTTTAGGCAGTATAGATATCTATATAAAAACGGCAGACATGGGTTCAAATTTTAAAGCACACAATCCTTTGTTTTTTAAGGTTTCCCTTTTCCTTTTCCCGATCTGTTACGTTTTGCATACCTGATATTATTTTATGTGTTTATGTTACTTTCGACACTTGACACATTCAATACTTTAAAACACTTTTTGCAATTTTTTTATAATTATCAATATTTCAATCTACCAACAAATTCTTTTCGGAGGAAACATACTATGATAAAAATTTCACCCTCAATACTTTCAAGCGATTTTTCTAAACTCGGATATGATGTCGAAAAGGTTGAACAAGGCGGCGCCGAATATTTACATATCGACGTTATGGACGGTGTTTTCGTTCCCAATATATCTCTCGGCTCATGCGTTCAAAAATCAATTCGCAAACAGAGTAAGATGGTATTTGATACGCACCTTATGATCGTTGATCCGATCCGTTATATAGATGATTTCTACAAAGCGGGTTCTGATATTATTACAATCCACTACGAAAGCTGCGACAACGTTGAAGAGACATTGAAAAAAATAAGAGATCTTGGCATGAAAGCCGGTCTTTCAATAAAGCCAAAAACTCCCGTTGACGTTATAAAACCGCTTATAGGTCAGTTTGATATGCTCCTTATTATGTCTGTTGAACCGGGATTCGGCGGTCAGTCTTTTATTCCTGAATCATTGGATAAAATCAAAGAAGCAAGAGCACTCTTACCCGAACTTGATATCGAAGTTGACGGCGGTATAAATGCCGACAACATCAACGAAGTTGTTAAAGCCGGCGCTAACGTTATCGTTGCAGGATCTGCAATTTTCGGACACGAAGACGTATCATCAGCAATTCAAACATTACGCAAAAACGCTCAGTAAACTCTTTCTACAGCAGCAAAAAAATCAGCTTATTTTCTTATATTTTAAAAAACACAAACGAGGTCAGGGTTATGAAAAAACTAAAAATTTCCGAATACATACAAGCCTTAAACAAAAACGGCTTATTTGTTTCGCACAACATTTCTGATACCGATCTGAACAAAGAAATCGAATGTCTCACGTATGACTCAAGAGAAATCACAAACAACGCTATGTTTATCTGCAAAGGCGCACATTTCAAGCCGGATTACATCGACAGCGCTTTTAATGCCGGCGCTATATGCTACGTTGCAGAAAAACCGTTTTGTAAAAATAACGGCATTTTGGTTAACGATATCAGAAAAGCCATGCCCATTCTTGCGACTCTGTTTTTTGATAACTCCCCTGCCAAACTTATTTCCATCGGCATTACAGGCACAAAGGGTAAAAGCACGGTAACTTATTATCTGCGCTCTATACTTGACCTCTATTTAAAAGCAAATAATAAACCTAAATGCGCTGTCGTTTCTTCAATAGATACTTACGACGGAGTACTTGATTTCGAATCACATATAACCACTCCCGAAGCCGTTGAATTTTACAGACACTTTGATAACGCGCACAAATCGGGAATAACCCACCTTGTCAGCGAAGTGTCAAGCCAAGCATTGAAATACGACCGCGTTTCAGGGGTAAACTTTGACGTTGCTGTATTTACCAACATTGGCACCGACCACATCAGCCCCGTTGAACACGCCGACTTTGAAGACTATTTCTCTTCAAAACTAAAAATATTTGATTCTTGCAAAAATGCATGTATTAATTCGGATTCGGAATTTTCCGAAAGAATTATAAACGAAGCTAAAGGTAAATGTAATATTGTCACTTTCGGCACAAACGAAAATGATACGATTTTCTGCAAATCTATTGAAAAAAGAGGCGATGCTTTTTACTTTGACGTAAAAACTCCCGATTTTGAAAAAGAGATGTGCATTACTATGCCCGGTATATTTAACGTTTCAAACGCACTCTGTGCGATAGCGGTCTGCCATATACTTGGGATACCCGAACAATACATTTCAGAAGGACTTATTAATGCACGTGTTAGCGGAAGAA
Organism: Eubacteriales bacterium; assembly: GCA_045126815.1. Classification (GTDB taxonomy): domain Bacteria; phylum Bacillota; class Clostridia; order Oscillospirales; family CAG-272; genus RGIG1995. The sequence continues at coordinate 2,524 of JBGVPD010000003.1, read as the reverse complement.
TGCAGGTGTATAAGAGTTCTGATGAAAAGGTTGCCATTATCGTTGACTACGCTCACAACAAAATGAGTTTTAATGCACTCTATAACACCGTAGGGATCGAATATCCCGGATATAAAGTAGTATCCGTATTCGGTTGTCCCGGTTGCAAAGCTCATTTAAGAAGGGTTGACCTCGCAAAAGAAGCTGACGAGCATTCCGATTATATAGTTATAACCGAAGAAGATTCCGGCGAAGAACCTTTTGAATCAATAGCAAACGATATTGCCTCCAATATCGAAAATTGCCCCTTTGTAAAAATTGAAGACCGTGGACAAGCTATAAGAAATGCAGTTTTTGATTTTAAAGCAGATAAAAAAGTTATTCTCTTCACCGGCAAAGGCGAGGAAACAAGACTGAAACGCGGTCTAATCTACGAGGATTGCCCTACCGACGCTCAGTTATCAATAGATATTCTTAAAGAATACGATTCTCTTTTTGTTCACGCAAACTGATTATTAACGATTGAAAGGACACTTGATATGTGTGGTTTTACCGGATTTTTTTCAAACGACAGCCAACAATTAATTAACAGAAATGAGCTCATTAAAAAAATGAGCGATACTATAATCCATAGAGGACCTGACAGCGAAGGTAGTTTTGTAGACGATCACGTTGCCTTAGGGTTTAGAAGACTCAGCATTATCGACCTTGAGGGCGGTGACCAGCCGATCCACTCTAAAGACGGAAGATACGTTATTGTCTTCAACGGAGAAATTTACAATTACAGAGAACTTCGTTCAAAGCTTATCGAAGAAAACAACTGCACTTTCTCCACACACTCCGATACTGAAGTTATACTCAACGCCTACACTGTCTACAAAGAAAAAACTGCATCCTATCTTCGCGGTATGTTTGCTTTTGTTATCTATGACAAAGTCGAACACACCCTTTACGGTGCACGCGATTATTTTGGTATTAAACCTTTTTATTACGGTAAATTCAATAACACACTTATCTTTGGCTCAGAAATTAAATCATTTCTTCCCCACCCCGATTTCAAAAAAGAAATAAATCCCGATGCATTGAAAATGTATCTTGAATTCCAGTATTCTCCCACAAAAGAGTGTATGTTCAAGAACGTATTTAAGTTAACACCCGGTTGCTACTTTGAATATAAGGACGGAAACTTTACAGAAACTCGTTATTTTGAGCCTGTATTTTCTCCCGAAAGCCGTTCGTTTGATAACGCTGTTAAGCTTATTGACGAAACTGTTCTTTCTTCCGTTGAATACCATCAGATAGCAGACGTTGAAGTCGGTTCGTTCCTCTCGGGCGGCGTTGACTCAAGTTACGTTGCTTCAACGGTCCGCAAAGGCAGAATCAAACCTATGAAAACATATTCCGTAGGTTTCCAAATCGAAGGCTTTGACGAAACTAATCTTGCAAAAGATCTATGCGATATATTAAATATTCCGAATAAAATTAAAGAAATTACTCCCGATGAATTTTTTGATGCACTTTCATCAGTACAGTACCATTCGGATGAACCTCATGCAAATCTTTCTGCAGTTCCCCTTTATTACCTTTCTTCCCTTGCGGCAAAAGACGTTAAGGTAGTTTTAAGCGGAGAGGGTGCTGACGAGCTGTTTGGCGGTTATGACTGGTATATCCAAAGCACTCCGTCAAAAATTTATCAAAAACTCCCCCTTTCTTTCCGTAAATCTCTGTCAAAGGCATTCGCAAAATTCCCGTCTAACCACGTAAGAACCTTCTTCAAGACAAATGCTCAAACGGTAGAAGAAACCTATATCGGACAAGCATTTATTATGAATGACGAGTTGGCCGACAGAATTACAAACGAAAAATACAGAAGCGAACTTACTTATAAAGACGTTACGGCACCCTTTTACGAAAAGGTAAAAGATTGCGACGATTTAACAAAAAAGATGTATCTTGATATGAACCTTTGGCTCCCCTATGATATCTTGCTAAAAGCCGACAAAATGACAATGGCTCACTCGCTTGAAGCAAGAGTTCCCTACCTTGACAGAGAGGTTTGGAACGTTGCAAAAACTCTTACAACAACACAAAAAGCTAAAGGCAGACACACCAAAAGAGCATTCAGAAAAGCGGCTCTTTCCCATATACCTCAAGAATGGGCAAACAGAAAAAAAGCCGGATTTATGGTACCTTTCAGAGTTTGGATCAGAGACAAAAAGTATGGTGATATGGTTAGAAAACAATTTTCAGCAGACTATGCAAAAGAATTTTTCGATACCGATTTCTTAAACAATTTACTTAATGAACATATTGAAGGCAAAGCAAATAACGCGCGTGTTATCTACACCGTCTTCTCTTTCCTTCTTTGGTATGAACAGTACTTTATATTAAGATAATTTCTTTGTTATGAGGTTGACATAATGACAAAACACAACTTTTTCCCGATTGTATTGGGAAGTGACGAAAATGCATACGGAACGTCAAGACTTTTTTATGAGAAGTACGGAATAAAACCTCTCCTCTGTTGTACAAGACAGCTTGTTCC
>JBGVPD010000002.1:0-19737 GCA_045126815.1 Eubacteriales bacterium | reverse complement strand
CTACACGAGAACCCCCAAACCTTACTACGTGCGGTTCGGGGAACCCCTATTACGTGCCACCTTTCTCGCTGCGGCTCGGTCACGCTCGGGATCTGACAGTCCACCGGACTGTCATTCAACACCCTCACGCCGCTTCGCTATCCGGAGTGAGAGGCTTATATCCTTCCCCATCAAGTTTCTTTTAAATGATATAGTATATTATCCCATTTTTAAAAATCAAACAATCCCCCGATATTGTATTTTCCGTCTTAGGTGAGCATACCCCGACCTAAACAGATAAGAAATCTTATGTTTATGCAAGAGGCAGTAAGACAAAGCGTTTAGGGGGAGAGGTCTAGGTACGGGGTTCCCCGAACCGCACGTAGTAAGGTTTGGGGGTTCTCAAAGGGTGGGGGGAATCGCAACCCCACACTCCTATGGCGACTTCTTTGGTTACTTTCTTGTCGCAGCAAGAAAGTAACATAAAAAGTAAGTAAGTAAAGTTATTTTTATTCCAATATTGTTGGTGAAAACCGTATAAAATACGGGAGGAGCAAGCCCCTCCCCTACCAGTTAGGAGGAAAAGTAACTTTTATTCCAATATTGTTGGTGAAAATCGTTTGTTATTACGGGGCGTCGAGGACGTCGCCCCCTACGAGTTAGGAGGGAAAGTGATTTTTAAGACAATTTTATTGGCGAAAATCGTATGAAATAGCGGGACGTCGAGGTAGGGGTTCCCCGAACCGCACGTAGTAAGGTTTGGGGGTTCTCGTGTGCGCCGTCCCCTACCATGTTAAAATATGAAAAAAGTATAAATTGTTTATAAAACGGGGCGTCGAGGACGTCGCCCCCTACGAGTTTAGGTTCAAAAGTGATTTTATTCCAATTTTATAGGTAAAACAAATAAAAAAGAAGCGATAATTAAAAATCACTTCTTTTTTATTGTGTATATTTCGTTTTCAATCGTTCATTAAAAATTTGTATGCAGGAACGTCTAACACTTTTGAAATGTCAAAAAGCGTATCCAATGAAATTGCTTTATTAACGTTAGGTGCTTCTACGTGTCCGATGAAGGCAGCCGAACAGTCAATCGCTTCGGCTAATTGCTCTTGGGTCATACCCTTTATTTTTCTGTAATACGCTATTTTTAAACCCAGTTTTAAATAATCCGCCTTATAAATATCTTTCATACCATCACCCCACTAAAATTTTAACAAAAAACACTCCCTCTTGACATATTCTGTTGAATATAGTATTATATCCATAGGATATTAAAAATAATCTTTCAAAGATATTCAATAACTTCATTTAAATGGGTTTGTTTATTATTCATAACTTTTAGCAGACGTTTTGTATTGTAAAGCACTGTCAGCAATTCAACTGCTGGTATATGATATGTGTTGATAATTTATCCAAAACGAGACAAATAAGATATTATTCGCAGACATGTTGATTTCAAACGCATCTTTATGATAATATAATAATGTATGAAATATACACAAAAATCTATGGAGGAACCTTTATGAAAAAGCTATCACTTATTATTCTAGCAATAACCTTAATACTTACCACGTTAGTATTTGGTACGGTTTTTGCTAATGCCGAAACGTACGGTAATTTCACTTACACCGTTTCAAACGGCGAAGTAACAATTACGGGCTATTCTTCAAAACCGGTTGGAGAACTTGTTATTCCCTCAACTATCGAGGGTTATCCTGTTTCTTTCATTAATGCCAATGCATTTAATGGCTGCAGTGACATAATAAGTATAAAAATACCCGACAGCATTACTTTCATTGGTCCTACCGTATTTAACGGTACAGGATATTACAACGATCCGGAAAACTGGGAAGACGGAGTACTGTATATCGGCAACCATTTAATCGAAGCCGATCCTTCAATTTCAGGAAACTATGTGATAAAAAATGGAACAAAAACAATTGCAGAGCATGCATTTTTTGACTGCATTGACTTAACAGGTATTGAGATCCCCGACAGTGTTACCTCTATTGGTCTTTTGGCTTTTGACAATTGCAGCAACTTATCAAGTATAAGTATCGGAAACAATATTGATCGCATTGGATTCGGCGCGTTTACCTATACAGCATATTACGACAATCCGGACAACTGGGAAAATGATATACTGTATATCGGGAACTGCTTGATTGAAGCAGATTATTCAATTTCAGGATATTGTAAGATAAAAAGCGGTACAAGAACAATTGCAGATGATGCATTTACAGTATGTCATAGATTAACAAGCGTTGATATTCCTGACAGTGTAACTTACATTGACGGTACGTCATTCGCCGGATGTAATGCCCTGACAGCTATAAACGTGGGCGAAAAAAACACGTCTTATTCAACAAAAGACGGAGTATTATTCAATAAAAATAAAACGTCTATTATTTCTTATCCTGCAGGAAAGACAAATACAAATTATACAATTCCCGACAGTGTTAAAACTATTGGACATTCTGCTTTTTTTGACTGCGTGAATTTATCAACTGTATATATACCAAACAGTGTTACTTCTATTGGGGATATGGCTTTTTACTACTGCACAAACTTGTCAACTATAAACATCCCCGACAGTGTTACTTCTATTGGCTCATCAACCTTTAGTGTATGCACTAGTTTAAAAAGCATACATATACCCAACAGCGTGAAACACACAGGTTATGGTATGTTTTCTACGTGCACAAGCTTGGAAAGTGTCGTGTTGTCGAAAAATACAACTACATTGGACTCCACCTTTGCTGATTGCACAAGCTTAAAAAGCATAGTAATACCTGATAGTGTGTCAACATTAGATTATACCTTTAGTGGCTGTACCAGTTTGGAAAATATAGTAATTCCGGCTAATATTAAAACCATAGGTATAATGGCGTTTAATGAATGCACAAGTTTAAAAAACGTTGAAATTGCGTCCGGTGTAACAAAAATAAATAGTTGGGCTTTCATGGATTGCACTAATTTAAAAAGCATAGTGATTCCCGACACAGTTACGTCTATGTATTCTAAGGCATTTGCAAACTGCACCAACTTAGAAACTGTTGTTTTATCAAATAATATTACAAAAATATATAGTAACAGCTTCTCCAATTGCACAAGTTTAGAAAATGTCAAATTACCCAACAGTTTAACAGTAATAGACGAAGATGCATTTTCTTCTTGTTCAAGCTTAAAAAAAATAGAAATCCCTAATAAAACTGTAAAAATCGGTGATTATGCATTTTCGTATTGCACAAATTTAACAAGTGTTGTTATACCTAAAACAGTAATAAGCATAGGAAAAATGGCATTCCATAAGTGCGACAATATAAAAAACGTATACTACAAAGGCACGGAAATTAACTGGAATAATATCCAAATAGATATCTTTAATGATGCTTTGTCGTCTGCGACCAGACATTACGATTACACTAAAAACGGTTGGTTTTTTGAAAACAACTCTTGGTATTACTACGACAATGACACTCCCGTAAAAAACACATGGAAAAAAGACTCTAAAGGTTGGTGTTATTTAGGTGCTGACGGCAAAATGGTTACAAACGATTTTGCAAAGGATTCAACCGGTTGGTGCTTTATAGGTAACGACGGATATTACGTAACAGCAACAGGTTGGAAACTTCATAAAGGTTTTTGGTACTATCTCAATAACGGATACAAATCTATAAACGTATGGAAGAAAGACTCTAAAGGTTGGTGCTACTTAGGCTCTGACGGCTATATGATTACGAATGATTTTGCAAAGGATTCAAGCGGTTGGTGCTTTATAGGCAACGACGGATATTACGTAACAACAACGGGTTGGAAACTCCATAAAGGTTTTTGGTACTATCTCAACAACGGATACAGAGCTATAAACGTATGGAAGAAAGACACAAAAGGTTGGTGCTATTTAGGTGCTGACGGCAAAATGTTTACAAACGATTATGTATATGACAGCGTTGGAAAATGTTATCTTGATGCCAACGGTTACTGGAACGGTAAATACGTAAAATAACATCTATGTCCCCTCGCTTAAATTGCGAGGGGAGACTTTTTAGTATATCGGTTAACACAAATAATAAGCACATTTTGTTGGGGCGTTGCCCCAATTTACACCACGAGTCCCTCAAAACCTTACTCCGTGCGGTTCGGGACCCCTCTATCACGAGCCCCCCCTAACTCGACGTACCGTAATAACAAACGATTTTTGCCAATGTTATTGGAATAAAAAAACTTTCCCTTCTAATTTGTAGGGACCGACGTCCCCGACGGTCCGTTTAATGTTTAATTTTCACCAATATTATTGGAATAAAAAAACATTACTTTTCTTTTTTTATGTTACTTTCTTGCTTCGTCAAGAAAGTAAGTAAAGTTATTTTTAATCAATATTATTGGTGAAAATCGTACATAAATCGGGGCGTCGGGGACGTCGCCCCCTACAAATTAGGAAGTGAAGTCACTTTTATTCCAATATTATTGAAAAAAAAACAAAAAAGCCCCTTTGAAAACCGCAAAAACTTTTAACATACAAAGTTAAACTAAAAAGACTGTATCACCAAGCATTTTTGTTAAAGCTCGGCAATACAGCCTTTTATTTAATCGTGATCTTATTCAAGCTCAAATGCGCCCGTATAAAGCTGATAATAAGTTCCTTTTTCGGAAATGAGTTTTTCGTGATTTCCTTTTTCTATTATTCTGCCTTTGTCAAGCACCATTATAACGTCGGAGTTTCTGACTGTGGATAATCTATGAGCAATAACAAATACCGTTCTGCCCTCCATAAGCTTATCCATACCCCTTTGAACGATAGCCTCTGTTCTGGTATCAATAGACGAAGTCGCCTCGTCAAGTATCATAACCGGCGGGTCTGCAACTGCCGCTCTCGCTATCGCTATAAGCTGTCGCTGTCCTTGCGAAAGATTTGAACCGTTGTTTGAAAGCATCGTTTCATAACCGTTTGGCAATCTTGTTATAAAATCGTCAGCTCCCGCTAATTTTGCGGCATTTCTGCACTCTTCGTCTGTTGCTTCAAGGTTTCCGTATCTGATATTTTCCATTACGGTACCCGTAAACAAGTTCGTTTCCTGCAACACTATTCCAAGTGAACGGCGAAGGTCGGATTTCTTTATCTTATTTATATTAATTCCGTCGTATCTTATCTTTCCGTCGGCAATATCGTAAAATCTGTTTATAAGATTCGTAATGGTAGTCTTACCCGCACCCGTAGCGCCTACAAAAGCAACCTTCTGTCCCGGCTCTGCGTAAACGGATACGTCGTGCAAAACCTGCTTATCCTCTTTGTATCCAAAGTCTACGTCGAATAACCTTACGTCACCTTTCAACTCCGTATACGTCAAAGTACCGTCTCCGTGTGGATGCTTCCATGCCCACTTGCCCGTTCTTGTTTTGCTTTCTTCTATTGTTCCGTCTTCTGCTACCTTCGCATTAACAAGCGTTACGTAACCCTCGTCAACTTCTTTTTCTTCGTCCATAAGCGAGAACACTCTTTCTGCGCCCGCCATAGCCATAATAACAGAGTTTATCTGCTGAGATACCTGGTTAACGTTACCCGTAAACTGCTTTGTCATATTCAAAAACGGGATTACGATATCGATCGTAAACACCTTTATACCTGCAAAACCAAAGTTGGGAACGTTACATATCAAGAACAAGCCGCCCACCGTAATGCATATAGCATAAAGTATGTTACCGATGTTCATAATAACAGGCCCTAAAATATTGGCAAAAGCATGAGCCTTGTAGCTATCGGAACAAACTTCTTCGTTTATCTCGTTAAACTCTTTCTTAACCTGTTCCTCGTGGCAGAACACTTTTATAACCTTTTGACCGTTCATCATTTCCTGAACAAAGCCCTCGGTCTTACCTATCGCCTTCTGCTGTCTGATAAAATATTTTGCCGATCCTGCACCAAATTTTTTAGATACGGTAATCATCAGTATAACACCCAAAAGCACAACTCCTGTCATAAGGAAGCTGTAATAAAGCATTATTCCCAAAACGGTTACAACAATTATACTTGCCTGCAATAAACTGGGCAACGACTGAGATACGAGCTGTCTCAATGTATCTATATCGTTCGTATAATGGCTCATAATATCGCCGTGCTTATGCGTATCAAAATACTTTATCGGAAGTGACTGCATACCGTCAAACATCTTCTTTCTCATTTTACCGAGAAAACCTTGTGTTATATAAGCCATAAGCTGTGTTTGAACAAGCATAAAAGTCCAAGCCAAAACGTAAAGCCCTATAAGTATAGCTACCATAGGCACGATTTCTTTACTTGCAACCGCCCAGCTCGTTTCCCCTCTTTCATAACAAGAGGTTACGACTGCCATTACCTTCTGGGTGAATACAGACGGTATCGCCGACACTATAGCAGAAGAAACAATACAAACGCCAACTATCGGAATAAGAACGGGATATGACTTAAAAAGAAGTTTCATCACCCGAGACAGAACCTTAAAGTTCATTTTTCTCTTCATAGGGGGCGCACCTTTAAATTTCATATTCTGCTTATTCATTATCTTCACCCCCGTTCGTCTGCTGTTCATATACCTCGCGGTAAATGCTGCTCTTTTCAAGCAATTCAGCGTGGGTTCCGACATCTTGGATCTTTCCGTTATCCATTACGATTATCATATCGGCAGACTGTACCGATGCCACTCTTTGAGCAATAATGATCTTTGTAGTTTCGGGTATATATTCTTTAAATCCCGCACGGATAAGCGCATCCGTTTTTGTGTCAACGGCGCTTGTTGAGTCGTCTAATATAAGGATCTTCGGTTTTTTAAGAAGTGCCCTTGCAATACAAAGTCTCTGTTTTTGTCCTCCCGAAACGTTGGTTCCACCCTGCTCTATCTTGGTGTCGTACCCGTCAGGAAAACTCATTACAAAATCGTGCGCCTGTGCTAAAATACAAGCATTTTTTATCTCTTCGTCAGTCGCATTTTCATTACCCCAACGAAGATTTTCCTTTATGGTACCCGAGAACAGAAGATTCTTCTGCAACACCATAGCAACCTGTCCTCTAAGCGTTTCAATATCGTATTCTCGAACGTCAACGTTTCCGACCTTTACACATCCGTCGCTCACGTCATACAGTCTCGGAATAAGCTGAACAAACGAAGATTTACCCGAACCCGTTCCACCGATAACACCAACGGTCATTCCCGATTCGATATGTAAATTAACGTCGGACAACGCATACTTCTTCGCCTTTGACGAATACTTAAAGTTTACGTTTTCAAAATCTATTGAGCCATTCTTAACTTCAAATACGGGGTTATTACAGTTAGCCAATGCCGTTTTTTCTTCCAATACTTCGTATATACGCTTCATAGACTCAAGTGACATTGTCATCATAACGTATATCATAGAAAGCATCATGAGCTGCATAAGTATCTGTATGCCGTATGTCAGCATCGCAGACATTTCGCCCACGTTGATAACGTTACCGCCCGAGGTTATTGCAAGACGAGAACCGACAAGCATAACGAATATCATATTGAAATAAATACAGAATTGCATCAAAGGTGAGTTTAATGCAACTATACGCTCTGCCTTTGTAAAATCTTTCGTTATATCGTCTGCGGCAAATGCAAACTTTTGCTTTTCGTAATCTTCTCTTGAAAAGCCTTTTACAACACGCATAGCGCGTACGTTTTCTTCTATTGATTCGTTTAATCTGTCATATTTTTTAAATACTCTTTTGAATGCCGGCATAGCCTTTTTTCCCACCATAATAAGACCGAAACTTAAAATGGGAATAATAACGACAAAAGAACCCGCAAGTTTTCCGCCCATAATATACGCCATTACTATCGAGAAAACAAGCATAAGAGGTGCTCTGACAGCAATTCTTATAAGCATCATAAACGACATCTGCACGTTTGCTACGTCAGTTGTCATTCTGGTAACCAATGACGATGATGAAAACTTGTCTATATTTTCAAAAGAATAAGTTTGAATGTTTTCAAAAATATCGTGCCTGAGATTTTTTGCAAATCCCGTAGACGCCTTAGCACACGTTACCGCCGCTATCGCTCCGCAACAAAGAGACAAAACCGCCATAAGAATGAGCAAACAACCCACTTTAACCATATAACCCATTTCAAGCGTTGCTATATTTTTTTCAAGGTTATTAATAACTCTCGACGTTATAAACGGCAACAAACACTCGATCACCACTTCGGCAACGATAAAAATAAGAGTAAAAATTGTCGGCAGCTTATATTCTCTTATGCAACCGAAAAACCTTTTTATCATTTCTTTTTCCTTTCTCCATACTGTCTTATTTAACAAAAACTCTAATAAATATAATTAACTCTTATTATTCTAACATATCTAACAACACATTTTCTACAATATTCTGTGAACAAAATTTATTTTTATTAATTTTTTCCTATTATAAATTCAGAACACAAAAAACCCTCTTCATTACACGGAAAAACGTGTAGTGAAAAGGGTTTTATTAACAAATACTATATACTATTTATTATTTTGCTTTTTTTGTTGTAACAACTTTGATTCCAAACAATACAGCAACCATAAGTACTAATGCTATGGGAAGTGCTATCCATGCCGAACGAACGAACGGAGCGATAATATAGCTTACGAAAGATACTGCCGCAACCGTAATAGCGTAAGGCAACTGTGTAGAAACGTGGTTAACGTGATCACACTGAGCGCCTGCTGATGACATAATCGTTGTATCGGAAATAGGTGAACAGTGGTCACCGCATACAGCACCTGCAAGACAAGCGGAAATACCGATTATCATAAGTGTAGGATCTGCTGTAAATATAGCCGTTACGATAGGAATAAGTATTCCGAAAGTTCCCCAAGATGTACCAGTCGCAAAAGCAAGACCACAAGCTACAAGGAATATGATTGCGGGAAGAAGACTGCTGAGTCCTGCTGCCGCACCTTCCATCAACTGAGCTACGAATACTTTTGCGCCCAAAATAGTCGTCATATTCTTAAGAGCCGTTGCCATTGTAAGAATAAGTATCGCAGGAACCATCGCCTTAAATCCTTCGGGAATTGATTCCATACAAGACTTAAATGTTATTACTCTGCGAATTGTGAAGTAAGCAATTGAAATAACAAGAGCAATAAGACCGCCCCAAGGCAAACCAACCGTTGCATCTGTATTAGAAAATGCTTCGATAAAGTTTAAATTTGCAAAGCTGTTACCGTTACCGTTATAAAGCAAAGCAGCAACACATGCAACGATAAGAACCAATACGGGGAATATAAGGTCAAATACGATACCTTTGGGGTTTCCGTTTTCAACTTCGTTTGTATTCTTTACCTCGCCTGATGTAAAGAGGTCTCCGTTTTCAGCATTCAATTCATGAAGCTTCATCGGGCCGTAATCAACCTTCATCAAAACGATACCAATGATAAATACGAAAGTAAGGAGTGAGTAGAAGTTGTAAGGAATAGCCTTAACGAAAAGTGCGATTCCTTCACCTTCGTCAGCATAGCTTGCAACTGCCGCTGCCCACGATGAGATAGGAGCTATCATACATACGGGAGCTGCCGTAGCATCGATAAGATATGCAAGTTTTGAACGTGATATCTTGTGTGTGTCAGTTACGGGTCTCATAACCGAACCAACTGTCAAGCAGTTGAAATAGTCGTCTATGAATATAAGCAAACCGAGTATAAACGTTGCAATAGCAGCACCCACTTTTGAGTGAATGTGTTCTTTTGCCCATCTTCCGAATGCAGCAGAACCACCGGCTTTGTTAACCAAAGACACAATAGCACCGAGTATTACGAGGAATGCAAATATACCCGCTGTATCAGATACAGCCGAAATAATACCGTCGCTTACAACGTAGTCAACCGTTGCTGTTGCCTTAAAGTTAGAAGCAAGTAATGCACCGGATACTATACCTATAAACAGTGAAGAATAAACTTCCTTTGTTATCAAGGCAAGTACAATTGCGATAATGGGCGGAATGAGTGCCCAAAAAGACGCATACTGCGGCATACTTTCCTTAACCGTTTTAAGCGCGGTAGCCGAATTTTCTTTAAAATTCTCATCACTGAGACTGTTATCTGCATATTCATCAAGATATGCATAAGCATTGTCATACTGAGTCAAGTCAGGCTGTTCTTCGGTTTCTTCAGCAAATACCGCCGGAGCAAGTATAACTGCAAACATCAAAACCAATGCCAGACAAGCAAACAGCTTCTTAAATCTGAAAAGTTTCATTAGTTTCTCCTTTATTTTTTACAAAAGTATTAACTTTTTATATATTTATTATATCCTATTTCAACAAAATGTCAACCGTTTCGGCAATATGCATACCAAAAAAGCGCTTATTCGTTAACATCTCCTAAAAAATACGATATACGGTAGATTTCGCCCACCATCTCTCAATTACACATAAAACAAAAAACACTCTTATATAAAAACATAAGAGTGCTGATCGTAAATTTGTTTTTGTTTCTCCGATTACTTTTGAATTTTTGAGATCTTGTTGTAAAGCTTGGTAATTCCCTGAAGAACTTCGGGGTGGTTGAAATCCTTCAAATATATAATGTTGGTCTCTCTTATCATGCTGAGATTCTCAATAGGCAATATTGTCATTTTCTTCTTACCGACCTCGTCCATACAAGTAGATTTAGGAAGAATGGATACGCCGAGATTTTTTCTGATAAGAGTTTTTATGGTATCAATGTTGTCCACTTCGAGAATAACGTTAAATTCGTCAATCGACCTGTTTATACTTTCAAGACTGCTTATAAACAAATTAACCGTTCCCGACATAGGTAAACGCAAAATAAGTCTCTGCTTTTTCAATTCTTCAATTGTTACTATTGACTGCTGTGCCAAAGGGTTTTCGTTTGCAACAGCACATACAAGATAGTCTGTGTCAAGCAACACCGAGTTTATTTCGGAATTTCCCGATATTCCCTCTACAATAGCAAAATCTATCTCGTAATTTTCAAGCATTGTATAAAGATTTTTTATCGAGTCCGTTATAATCGTTATAATAATGTCAGGGTTATCGTTTCCGTATTTTGCCAAAACTTCGGCTATAATGTTACTTTCTGCCGTATGGGTTATACCTATTCTCAGTCGTTCAATATTGTTCTCTCTGTCGGATAATACCTCTTTCATTCTATCGTAAACGGCATTTATCCTTAAAGCATACTTAACAACGATTTCCCCCGCACTTGTCAGCTTCAAATCGCCTTTTTTCCTTGAAAAAATCGTAATTCCCAATTCATTTTCAAGCTGTTTTATATGATGGCTTACCGCAGGCTGAGTGAGAGATAACACTTCTGCCGCTCTTGTGAAATTTCCGTATTTTGCTACCGTCAACAAGGATTCAATTTTAGGATCGACCATAACACACCTCTGTACCATTACATTTTTTTATCAAAAACTAAATAAAAATAATTTTTCTTTCTGACGACATTAGTGTATCATATAATAACTGCAAATGCAATAGATAATATATTATTTTTTTCGTCATATTTTTACAAAAAGAATAATTATTATTGCTATTACAATAAAAAGGAGAAACACTGCTATGGTGCTTTCCGTACTCAACCTGTCGGCAGGTTCTGCTTCAGGTATTATTTTATCCGTCGCCATTATGCTCTTCCTTGGTTTTATGATGACCAAGCTGACCAAGCTTTTGGGACTGCCTAACGTTACTGCATACATACTAACCGGTATACTTATCGGTCCTTATTTTTTTAATCTGATACCTCAAGGATTCATATCGGGCACAGATTTTCTGGCTGATATGGCTTTAGCTTTGATATCCTTCTGTATCGGCGAATACTTCAAGGTCGACTCTTTCAAGAAAAACGGTTTGAAATCTGTATGTATAGCTCTTTTTGAATCGTTTGCTTCGGCAATAGTCATTTTCGTGCTGACGTTCTTTATACTTCGATTAAGCCTTGCTATGTCGCTTGTTTTGTCTGCATTGGCATCGGTTACTGCTCCTACGTCAACAATGATGACCATAAGACAGACAAGAGCCAAGGGCGATTTTGTTGACTCGCTGTTGCAAGTTATTGCCGTTGACAACATAGTAGGACTTTTCGCTTTCAGTATCGGTGTATCAGTTGCGTCAGGACTTGTAGCATCGGGAAACGACGTATCACTTTTCCAATCGGTAGTTATTCCCGTAATAAAAAACATACTTATGATAGGTCTCGGTTCTCTTATGGCGTTCATCATCGTATTTCTTCTGCCTCCGGCAGGAAAAAGAACCGCAGACAACCGACTTATAATTTCAGTCAGCGTACTACTTCTGTTTTGTGGAATTTGCGTTCTTCTTGACGTTTCACCCCTTCTCGGCTGTATGGCTATGGGTACGGTGTACAGAAATGTTTCGGGAGACGAAAATTTGTTTAAACAGCTAAACTATTTCAGCCCCCCGATATTACTCCTGTTTTTTGTTCGTTCGGGTATGAATTTTAACCTTAACGCGCTTCTCTCCGACGGCGGAGACAGCGGCGTATCTCTTTTGGTTATAAGTATTCTGTACTTTATCGTCAGAATAATCGGAAAATATTTTGGCTCGTTCTCCGGCTCGTTACTTATGAAAAAGCAAAAGTTAACACGTGATTATTTGGGGTTGGCACTTATTCCTCAAGCAGGTGTTGCTATCCCGCTTGCAGCCCTTTGTTCAAGAAGTCTCGGCGGAACGTTGGGAGATACCATTCAAACCATAATCCTCTCGGCAGGTATTATGTATGAGCTTGTAGGCCCTGTACTTGCAAAATACGCGCTCTTCAAATCAGGTTCTTATTCAAACAACCTTGACGAATTAACGACCGTTGAAAAAGTTGATGAAAACGGAAATCCGAGATCGCAAATAGATATTCTTGTAGAACAACTCAAACAAATACACGAAGAAGTTTCAAAACAACATTCCGTACAAGCGGAAAACGAAAACGCCTTTACGGAAGCCGCCGAAGAACAGCAATTTGAAGAAACGTTTGAAATGCTTAACCGAGGCAGATTTTTAAATAGGAGATGATTTAATATGACAAACTTCATTGATCCAATTGCAAAACTTTTAGGAGACTGGGCGACTGAATTGAACGTATATTCGGCGACACTCCGCATTATTATCGCTTTCACAATGGCAGCTACAATAGGATGCGAACGCGCAAGAAAACGTCATTCTGCAGGACTTCGTACATTTATTCTCGTAGCTCTTTCATCATCAATGGCTATTATCCTTGACCTCTACATCGGAATAAAAATGCTCGGTCAATCAATGGTAATTATATCGGCGGCAACGGTTATCGGAATTGCAATAATCAGTTCAAACTCGCTTCTTTACAGTTCAAAAAACCAAATCAAAGGTCTTACGACAGCAGTTGCCCTCTGGTCAATAAGTTTTGTCGGCCTTGCCGTTGGTGCAGGTTTTTATACGGTTGGTATAATAGTTTATCTGTTATTGTTCTTCTGTCTCTCAATTTTACCGTCAGTTGAATCATATCTTAAAAACCGTTCAAATCACTTTGAAATCCACCTTGAACTTAAGAACAAGAGCGATTTGCAAGACTTCTTGGCGACTATCAGAAAGATCGGTCTTTACATCGACGATATTGAAGCTAACCCCGCATATCAAAATTCGGGACTCAGCGTTTACTCTATAGCTATTACGATTACAAAAGAAAATCTTCGTAAATATAAATCCCATGAAGCAATTATAGAAGCACTCAGCTCACTTGAATATATTGCTTACATAAGCGAAATACTTTAAAAATAATAATCCCCGAAAGATTTGCTCTTTCGGGTATTTTTTTATTTGTTGTTCTTTTTAATCTGCCTTATATCCAAAAGCATTTTTAAAGTATCGCGTATGATTCTTACTTTTGTCTGGCCGTTATCATTTTTTATAATTTTAACCGGCAATTCTTCTATTTTGTAACCCTTCTTCTGCGCTTTCATCAAAGCTTCAAGGTCAAAAGCAAAGCTGTCGATCTCACATTCGGAAAAAATATCACGCGCCGCATTCTGTTTAAAACACTTAAAACCGCACTGCGAATCGGTTAAATTAAATCCCGATGCAAAAGCAATTATTTTAAAATACACCTTTGACATTAATTTTCTCATCTTGGTATATCCTTCATAACTGTCGGCGTTTAAGTTACGTGAACCTATTACGACGTCCGCATTTGTCTTTTCAAACAAATCAACAGCACCCTTTATTACTTCGGTTCCGTATGCTAAATCACAGTCTGTAAAAAGAACTATATCTCCGCTTGATGATATAATCCCGTGTCTTACAGCGCAGCCCTTGCCTCTGTTTTTATCATACCCTACGCTTTTGATCATAGGATTTTCAGAAGAAAGTTTGTTTGCTATTTCAAAGGTATTATCCAAGCTTCCGTCATTAGAAAATACTATCTCATAATCCTCAAACGTTCTGCCAAGATACTCTACCAAAACATCTGCGGTCTTTTTTATTCTTTTTTCTTCGTTATATACAGGAATTACCACAGATATTTTCATCAGTACGCCTTATCATTAGCCTTTCTTTTTATAATACTTTATTTTTCAACCGACACAAGTCTTGCCTGAAGCGAATATCTTCTTGTGAAATATCCGTTTGTACAAGTTGAAAGTGTCAAAATTTTGGAATTCGTGTTAAAATCGGGCACTTCAATTTCGTGTATCGAGTTTTCTTTCATTTCATTACACCAGTTAACAAAAGAGTTGTCCGACACAAACGAAACTTGGGAATAACGATAGGTCGAATACGTCTCGTAGAACGAGAATATCTCGTATCTGTATACACCGTCAAGCGTATATATCGTAACGAACCTATTGTTATTAAAGAACGATTTGTCAATAAACTTGGTCAACTCGTGGAACATCTGTCCGGGGTATATAGAGTTATGTCCGTAAAACACAAGATTTTGGTTCTCAAGAACCTTATCCTTGCATTTAGAGTCGCCGAATATTGCACCGTTTGCGTTATATTCCTTGGTTACTGTGTGGTCAAGATAAAAATTGTTGTCCACACCCTTTACGCAAGGATAACTTATATTCGTTCCGTCAACCTGTATCCAGCCGTAAACATCCGAGTTCTGCTCTTTTAACTTCAAAAGTTTTTCCTTAAACTCTTCAAAAAATTGATTGTTCGTCTCGATTATCTGATAATCATACTCAGAATCGGGTGTTCTCGGATTACCGTACTTAGGCAACGCTACGTCAAGTACGGCAGATTGAAGTTTGGGTACAAGGTCTGTTCTGTTATTATCCGCAAAAAACTCTTCGTTCATATCATTATACAATTTGTTTGCGGAAAAACCTTCTATCAGATTTGACGCTATCATATATGCGGAAACTATAAATATCGTTCCCAATACGATAAGCAAAGCAATTCTAACCTTTGCCCCCATCTTTTTCTTCTTTTTCTGTTCGGGCTGAGGAGAGATATCGGAGGATTGTATTTTCTCCAAGGAAGTAAGGAAACTCTCAACAGTCACCGCAGTATTATTTTTTTCTTCAAAGTCAGATTCGACACTGTCATTTAACGTTGTATTTTCAGTACCGTTATCATCTTCGTTTTCAAGATCTTTATCGGTTTTATCGTTGAAATTTTCCATTTAATCTCCTTTTCTAAAATTATTTAAGTTCGATTACAGACTCATCCCAAGCTTCAGGCTTTTCGTAACCGAGAAGATTTACAACGGTTGCGGCAACGTTTGAAAGACCAAAATTGCCCGTCTTAACCGTATATCTGTCTCTGTCGTTATTGTCGTATATGATCATGGGAACGGGGTTTAAAGTATGGCTTGTCTTTGATTTATACGAGCCGTCTTTGTTCGCCTTGGGGTTGCCTGACTTGTCAACTTCGTACATTTCATCAGAGTTACCGTGGTCGGCAGTGATTATAGCCGTTCCGCCAACCTTATCAAGAGCCTCAAGAATACGCTTGATGCAAAGGTCAAGAGCCTCAAGACTTATCTTTGTTGCATGGAAGTTACCTGTGTGACCTACCATGTCACCGTTGGGGAAGTTAACTCTCAAAACCTTGTATTTGTTGCTTTCAATAGCTTCGATAAGCTTATCTGTAATTTCAGCACATTTCATCCAAGGACGCTGTTCGAAAGGAACGACGTCGGATAAAACTTCAACGTAAGTCTCAAGTTCTTCGTTAAACTTACCGCTCTTGTTTCCGTTCCAGAAATATGTTACGTGACCGTATTTCTGAGTTTCAGAAAGAGCAAACTGAGAAATACCTGTATTTGAAAGGTATTCACCCATAGTCTGCGTGATTTCAGGGGGATTAACAAGATAACGTGAAGGTATGTGCAAGTCGCCGTCGTATTCAAGCATACCTGCGTACATAACGTCGGGAACGCGAACTCTGTCAAATTTATTAAATTCTTTAGCATCGAATGCCGTTGAAATCTCAATAGAACGGTCGCCTCTGAAGTTAAAGAATATTACGCTGTCTTTGTCTTCAATAGTTCCTACGGGTTTACCGTCTTTTGCAATAACGAAAGGAGGAAGATCCTGGTCAATTACACCTGTTTCTTCTCTGTATGTTTTAACAGCTTCAGCAGCCGAATCAAAATATCTGCCAATTCCGAGAACGTGTGTCTTCCAGCCCTCTTCAACCATAGACCAGTTAGCTTCGTATCTGTCCATAGTGATCTTCATTCTTCCGCCGCCGGAAGCTATCATAATATCAAAAGAACTGTCTCTGAGATTTCCGATAAATTCTTCAAAAGGCTCGATATAATCAAGGGCGGAAGTTTCACCTACATCTCTTCCGTCAAGAAGAATATGTACTCTTACTTTTTCTACTCCCATCTTTTTAGCCTGTTCGATCATAGCTTTGAGGTGATTGATGTGAGAGTGAACGTTTCCGTCGGAGAATAATCCAAGAAAATGTAAAGTTGATTTATTATCAAGAACATTTTTTGTAAGTGTCTGCCACGTTTCACTTGCAAACATTTTGCCGCTTTCGATTGATTCGGAAACAAGCTTTGCACCCTGACTGAATACTTGTCCTGAACCAAGCGCGTTATGACCAACCTCTGAGTTACCCATATCGTCGTCGCCGGGAAGACCTACTGCCGTTCCGTGCGCTTTGATAACAAGAGTGGGATATTCTTTCATAAGTCTGTCAAGAGTAGGTGTGTATGCTTTTGCAAAAGCGTTTCCGTCGTTATCGGGAGCAATTCCGACACCGTCCATAACTATTGTAAGCACGGGCCCTTTTACGCCCTCAAATTTTTCGGATTTCTTCAAAATATTTGCCATTATAATGTTCCTCCGGTAAATTCCATTAGTTTATTTTTGTCTATATCCAATCTATTATACAATATTTTTTAGAAATAATCAATCATTTTTACTAATCTTTATCTAACTTTGCGCCGATATATTCAATTATAACCCCAAAAAACACTTAATTCTATCAAAATTATGTGAAGCATTAATTAATATTTGTTGACTGAAAACATTAAATAATTTTATCCTTGTATTATTCGTCAAATTATGATAAAATGATACAAGCAAATTAAGTTTATAAGAGGGCATAAAAGTGAAATCTAAGAAAGAAAACGTACACAAAGGGCACAGAGAACGTCTGAAAAACACATATAAAACCACCGGTCTTGACAGTTTCCCCGACCACAACGTTCTTGAACTGTTGCTCTTTTTCGGTATTCCTTACAAAGATACCAATGAAATGTCACACGATCTTATAAACAAATTCGGCAGTATATCAAACGTTTTCGAAGCGGATATAGACTCGTTGAAATCAGTCCATAATATGACCGAAAACGCCGCTATTCTCATAAATCTTATAGGTAACATTTCACGAAGATATTTTATAAATAAATCAAATGGAAAAGAAAATTCAAACAACTTTGAAAATATAAAACGTTTTCTGTTAGAAAGATACGTCGGCATAACCGAGGAAACAGTTTTACTCTTACTTTTTGATAAGAATAACAATATGGTCGACTGCTTAAAGATTAACGAAGGTTATACAAAAGTAAGCGAAGTCAGAATAGGCAAGATAGTAAAAA
This sequence comes from Eubacteriales bacterium, assembly GCA_045126815.1. Lineage (GTDB taxonomy): Bacteria > Bacillota > Clostridia > Oscillospirales > CAG-272 > RGIG1995. Next base: position 1,701 of record JBGVPD010000002.1, on the reverse strand, counting down.
TTGCAAACTTGAGAAATATAAATAAGATCGTTTTGTGTCACAACCATCCAGATAACACAAAGGTGTCAACAAACGATATCGTTTCAACACGTAAACTTGCTTATCACCTAAAAAGTGTTGATATTAAGCTACTTGAAAGCTATATCGTTACAAACAACAATATCATCGGAATATGCGAAACGGGCAACATTAAATAATAAAAAAGCAGGTGTATTTTTCTATACATCTGCTTTTCTGTTTTTTCTTTTAAATCAAAGAATGTTTCCGAATTTATCGGTATATCTCTGTATATTGTCTTTTATTATGATTTCAGCTTCTTCCCTATTGCATATTTCTTCAACAACGGTTACCTTATTTTCAAGGAATTTGTATACTTCAAAGAAATGCTTTATTTCCTGAAACTGATGAACAGGCAATTCGGGCAGATCGTTAAACGTGTTAAGCGAGGGATCTCCAAAAGGAATTGCGATGATTTTTTCGTCTACCTCGTTGTTATCAAGCATTTTAAGAACACCGATCGGATAACATTCTACTATAGACATAGGCTCAAGCTGTTCCTGACACAATACAAGCACGTCAAGAGGATCGTTGTCCTGTGAATATGTACGGGGAATAAAGCCGTAATTTGCGGGGTAGTGAGTTGACGTAAAAAGCACACGGTCAAGTCTCAAAAGACCGCTCTTTTTATCAAGCTCATACTTCATTTTTCCGCCTTTTGGAATTTCAATAACACACAAGAATTTTTCAGGCGTTATTCTGTCTTTTTCAAAATCGTGCCAAGGGTTCATAAAATCACTCCCAAACAGTACTCACATAATACCGTCATAAAAGTTGTCTGATTTATTTTCCGCCTTTTCCGAATGAATAAAAACTCTGTCAGTTTTTTTCGAAAGAGAAGCAGGAATTGCAACGTTTTCAGGTATTTTCCTTTTTGTTTCGTTTAAATTTTTTTCGTCCTTATATTCCATGTTCAAATAACTCCAAAACACATTTTTCTTATATATAGTGTTTGTTATTTGACATATTATATGCAGACTATTTTATAAATAGAGTCTAACATATTGCGCATTTGTTGTCAAGTAAAATAAGTTCGTTTTTTGACCTATTTTTCGGTACTTTTTTAACTAAAAAACTGAACATAAGTATTTACGAGAACCCCACCATATTAGCAAAACTTTGTTTTTTTAAAGTTTTGGCTGGAGTCAAGAGGGCGCTTTTTCAAAAGCGCGTCTCTTGTGTGGGTTCGGGAGCGAAGCTCCTGACAAAATGTGCTTCTTTTAAAAAACGCGTCAGCGTTTTTTGTTTTTTACTAATATTATTGAAAAAAAAGAACTTACCATCCTAACTTGGTAGGGGCGACGTCCACGAGAACCCCCAAACCTTACTACGTGCGGTTTGGGGAACCCCTACTTCGACGTCCCGCTATTTCATACGTTTTTCGCCAATATTATCGGTTTAAAAAATTACTTCCCCTCCTAACTTGGTAGGGGGCGACGTCCTCGACGCCCCGTTTTATAAACTTTTCTGACATTGTTGGAATAAAAATAACTTACCTTACTTTCTTTTTATGTTACTTTCTTGCTGCGACAAGAAAGTAACCAAAGAAGTCGCCAAAAGGGCGAGGGGTTGCGATTCCCCCCGCCCTTTGATCCCCACCCCCTAAACGCTTTGTTTTACTGCATCTTACATAAACATAAAATT
>JBGVPD010000001.1:0-71598 GCA_045126815.1 Eubacteriales bacterium | reverse complement strand
GGGACGTCAGGGAGATCCCGGTGAATCGAAGTTCTTTATATCCTTTGAAGATGATCTTATGCGTTTGTTTGGCAGTGACAGGATTTTGGGTATGGTTGACAGACTCGGACTTGAAGATGATCAACCAATTGATGTGAAAATCATTTCTAACTCAATAGAATCCGCTCAAAAAAGACTCGAAGCGCAGAACTTTGCTCGTCGTAAAAACGTATTGACTTACGATGACGTTATGAACCAGCAACGTACAACCATCTACAAACAAAGAGGAGATGTGCTTGACGGACGCGATCTTAAGGATACCATCCGCAGTATGATCTCGGGAATGATTTCAAATACAGTTGACAATTGTTTGCAAGGAGAAACTCCTTCTGAATGGAATTTTGACGAGTTGAGAAATTATTTCTTTGGAACGCTCTGTGATAAAAACGACTTTAAATATACCGAAGAAGAGTTAAATAATATTACGCCCGATGACATCAAAACCGCTCTCGAAGAAAAGGCTGACAAAGTATACGAAGAAAAAGAAAAATTGTTTGGCATAGAACAAATGAGAGAGGTAGAAAGAGTTATACTTCTCCGAAACGTTGACAGACGTTGGATGGACCATATTGATTTTATGGATGACTTAAAAGGCAGTGTTGGTCTTCACGCTTACGCACAGCGCGATCCTTTGAGAGAGTATCAGATTCAAGGCGGCGAAATGTTTGATGATATGATCTACTCAATCAGAGAAGATACTGCAAGAGCCGTACTTTCCGTTATGCCGAGACCTCAGGAAATTAAACGAGAAGCTGTTGCGAAAGTAACAAACGCCGGTTTTGCAGGTTCGGGTGAAAAGACTGTAAAGAAACCGATAAAAAAAGACGTTAAAGTCGGCAGAAATGACCCTTGCCCCTGCGGCAGCGGTAAAAAGTACAAAAAATGTTGCGGATTAAACGAAAATACCGAAGAATAAAATCTTAAACTTTAAGGAAATGGGTGAATATATGGGATTTGGATACTTATTTATAGGATATTTATTTATGTTTAGTTTCCCGTATCGCGGATTGGATATATTCCCCGATATCATTGGGTTTATAATTGCATTTATAGGTATCAGAACACTTTCTGAATACGGATGCGGATTTGATAACCTAAAAAGATTTTTTTCTCTTTTAATCCCCTCAAGTTTTATAACTTTAGCAATACAAATTCTTAGATTGTTAAATATAGACTTATCTTTTATAGAAATATGGGAAACAGCGTATACGGCTATAATTTTAGTTTATAACATAATGCTTCTTGTAGCTATATATCGTATAGGAAAAGATACGGGCGTCGGAATAATATATGCCAAAGCTCAACGCAACCTTGTTTTGTGTCTGATGTATTATGCAATAATTCTTTTCTTCTCCTTTCCCTCTACTCTTACAGAAAAGCTTGAAGTTTATTTAGCTACAAAATTCTCTTTTGGATTAGTTATGTATATTTTTGGATATGTTTGGCTCATTCTAAATGCATCACTAATCTACTCGTGCTATATGTGGATTTGTCAGATCGGTGACGAAGATATGCCCGAAAAAGAAAGTAAATTTATGAAGCTAAAAAATAAGAGTGCGGAGGAATAACCATGGGATTATCTTATTTGATTGCAGGTTTTGTATTCTTTTTTCTTCCTAACTTTACTATAATCGATCTGCTTCCAGATTTTATCGGCTGTATTCTTATAATCAAAGGATTAAGCAAACTTGCCGACTTAACTCCGGGACTTATGACAGCAAAAAATGCATTTATCAAAGTATTATATTTTAGTATTGCCAAATTTTTGCTTATGTTTACAGTCCCATATTTCGGAAGTACTGACGGCGGTTATATACTTATTTTCACTTTTTGTTTTGTGGTATTTGATTTTATATATACTCTTCCCGCTTTCAAAGCCCTTTTAAACGGTTTTGTTTATCTTGGAGACAGAACAAACTCAAAGGTGTTGTTTAAAAACCAAAGTGAGTTTTCAACACTTACCGTAATATTTATTATTGTAAGAGCTTCCCTTGCGCTCTTGACTGACCTATCTTATATTTCTGCACCCGAATTTTCAAACGTAGTTTCATCCGGTAATGAATTTTATTTAGCAAATTACAGAACTCTTCTTGTTCTTTTTAATTTCGTAGTAACGACTATAATAGGTGTTGTTTGGTTAAACTATGCGATTAAATATTTTAATGGCATAAAGAACGATGCTGAACTTATTTCGTTCCTTGAAAATCAATATGAAACGACCGTAAAACCAAATAAGGGATTGTTTATTCGCAGAGGCTTTTCAAACGCATCTTTTATGTTTGTTATAGGCGGATTGTTAATGTTTGATTTTCTTATTGATTACGTTAACGTTATTCCCGACTTTTTGGGCGGAGTATTCTTTATTATTGCAATTTCTTTTATCAAGAAATATTGTCAAAGCAAAAAATTGAATATATCCTTGTTTGTATATACGTTTGCAGCATTGATTTTCTGGATCATCCTCTGTATATTTGCCGTAAAATATCCGGATGTATATTTGCTTCGCGACGAAAATGCCGCTCAATTATTTAGAGTAGCTAATGTTTTTAATATTCTTAAATATCTTACACTCGCTGTAAGTTTTTGTTATCTGTTTACAACCCTCAAAGAAATTATTGCCATGCACACAGGCTCTCCTGTTGAAGAACTAAAAACGCTGTCAATTTCAAAAAAAGCAGAACAAATAGAAATGCACAAAAAGAATACAGTGTGTTTGATAGTCGGAATTATTGGTTGTATTACAGGAATTTTAAGACTTTTATTACTGTACCAGGTTGGTTGGTTCCAATTACTTGATTATGCAGTCGTAGCTTTTTGGTTCATTAACTTTTATAAACTACTCGGTAACATTAAATCCTCTGTTGAATATAGGTATTTATAAGGTGTATAAATATGTTTAAAAAGAATGTATCGATGCTTGAAGGCCCTATCCTTCCCAATATAATAAGCTATACAATCCCTATAATTTTAACAAGTATACTTCAAGTACTTTTTAATGCCGCAGATTTAGTGGTCGTCGGAAGATTTTGCGGTAGCACGTCCGTTGCGGCAGTAGGCGCTACCGGATCTATAACTACACTGATAGTCAATCTCTTTATTGGACTTTCTGTAGGCGCAGGTGTTGCTGTTGCTCACGGTATTGGTTGCGATAACAAACAAGCCGTTTACCGTACAGTACATACATCTTTACTTACAGCTTTAGTTAGCGGATTTCTTTTAACAATTATTGGAGTGTTGCTTTCTGAACAGTTACTCATACTTATGGGTACTCCGGACACAATTCTCCCCCTCTCTACCGTTTATATGAGAATATATTTCGGCGGTATTGTTTTCAATATGCTTTATAATTTCTGTGCATCTATATTAAGAGCCTCTGGGGATACGAAAGGCCCTTTGGTTTATCTTACTATTTCAGGAATCATCAACGTCATTCTCAACGTTATATTTGTTACTCTGTTTAACATGAACGTTGCCGGTGTCGCTCTGGCAACCTCCATATCACAAGCTGTTTCTGCCGTTCTTGTAATAAATGCATTAATGAAAAAAGAAGACTCTTGTAAATTGATCATAAAAGAAATCAAGTTCTATAAAGATGAATTTTTAAGAATAACCAAGATTGGATTACCTGCAGGTATTCAAGGCTCTCTATTTTCTATATCAAACGTACTGATACAGTCGTCGGTAAACTCGTTCGGTGAAGTTTTTATGTCGGGAAGCTCGTCTGCCGGTAACATAGAAGGATTTATATACGTTACTTTAAACGCATTTTCCCAAACATCTACAAATTTTGTAGGTCAAAATATGGGGGCGAGAAACTTCAAACGACTCAAAAAAATATTTTGGATCTGTCTTATAAGCGTAGGTGTTGTAGGTATCATATCAGGACTTGGTGTATACTTATCTGGAGAAAAACTTCTCTCTATTTACATTACCGACTCACAAGAAGCTATTGATTACGGTATGATCAGACTTGCATTTATATGTTTACCGTATTTCTTATGCGGTCTTATGGATGTTACGACGGGAGCACTTAGAGGTCTCGGCACATCAGTCGCACCAATGCTCATTTCCGTAATTGGTATATGTGGAATAAGACTTGTTTGGATTTCTACTATTTTCCAAATGAGTGCATACCATACACCGCAGATATTGTTTGCATCATACGGTATATCATGGATAGTCACTTTTACGGCTCAGCTTATAACATTCCTTATCATTTTTAAAAAAATTACCAAAAAACATTCTCCTCTTGAATGGTAGTAATACCGGAAAGGTATGTAATATGAATACAATAACGGAAAAAGCATACGCAAAAATTAACCTTTTTCTCGAAGTATGCGAAAAAAGAGAAGATAATTACCACAATATCGACAGTGTTATGCAATCGGTTTCACTTTGCGATATTATAACAGTTTCAGAATGTGATGAAATAATTTTATCAAACAACGCTGACTTACCCAACACATCGGATAATCTTGCATACAAAGCCGCAAAAGCTTTTTTTGAATATACAAACATAAACAAGGGCGCAAAAATTCATATAGAAAAAAATATACCTATTTCCGCAGGTCTTGCAGGCGGAAGTACAGATGCAGCAGCGACATTTAAAGCTTTAAATAAACTGTACAACACTAACCTCTCAAATGACACGTTGTGTTCTATAGGGGCAAAACTTGGCGCTGATATTCCGTTCTGCATCAAAGGCGGAACATATATTACAAAAGGAATCGGAGATATACTTATACCTTGTTCTTCGTTACCCGATTGCTATATAGTTATTTCAAAATGCGGCGAAGGTGTATCAACTCCTTATGCATACAAACAAATTGATGAAATGAGATCAACTGATAATTCTAAGACAAAAACAAGCGTCGGCATCGTAAATAAACTTGAAATTGGAAAAATTGGTGATATTGCAAATGAAATGTACAATATTTTTGAAAAAGTTGTTGAACCGATAAGACCCAAAGTTAAAGAACAGAAGGATATATTGTCAAAATATTCACCCATTTATTCGATGATGAGCGGAAGCGGTCCTTCTGTGTTTGGTATTTTTGATAACAAGCGATCTGCCGAAAATGCACTGAAAGAATTATTACAATACGGTGCAGATGCACACTTATGCACCCCCGTTTAAACACAAAAAAACTCCTCGTATTGAGGAGTTTTTTGTGTTTTACTTTAGTCATCAAACAAGGGGGTCGAAAAATATCTTTCTGCAGTGTCGGGAAGAACGGTTACAACAGTCTTTCCCTTCCCGAGTTTACGTGCAAGTTTTATTGCAGCTGCTACGTTCGTTCCGCTTGAAATTCCACACATTAAACCTTCAAGCTTGGCGAGATCTTTTGCGGTTTGAATAGCTTCTTGGTCAGAAATAACGCAAATATCATTATATATTTGTGTGTTTAAAACGTCGGGAATTAGTCCGTCGCCTATCCCCATTTGCAAATGCGTACCAATAGTACCACCGGCCAATATTGCCGCATTTTCGGGTTCTACCGCCCATATCTCAATATCAGGATTTAACGCCTTTAATGTTTCGCCTATACCCGTTATGGTGCCGCCGGTTCCTATTCCTGAACAAAATCCGTGAATAGGACCTGCTACCTGTTCAAGTATCTCAAGAGCTGTATAGTGTTTGTGGACCATAGGGTTTGCAGGGTTTTCAAACTGTTGAGGAATGAAAACGTTTTTGTTATTTTTAGCCATATCAAGAGCTGTATCAAGACATTCCTGAATACAAGCGCCAATATTTCCGGCATCGTGGATCGTTATTACTTCTGCACCGTAATGTTCAACGAGTTTTTTTCTTTCTTCGCTTACAGAGTCGGGCATAATTATAATAGTACGGTATTTCTTAACTGCGCCAACAAGAGCAAGACCTATTCCCTGGTTTCCGCTCGTTGGCTCAACTATAATAGAGTTCTCATTCAATATTCCCATTTTTTCGGCTTCGAGTATCATATTATACGCTGTTCGTGTTTTTATTGATCCGCCAACGTTTAAGCCTTCATATTTCACAAGAATATCAGCGCCGTCTTTATCTCCCATGTGATTCAAACGGATTACGGGAGTTTGGCCCATAGCTTCAAGTACGTTATTATAAATCATTATAGTCCTCTTTCTAAATTATACTTCTTATATATTACAATATTATGCAGAAAAAAACAATAGGTCAAAGTAAAAAAAGATAATAAAATGCCGAAATTACACATAATTCGTGTGTTTCGGCATTAATTTACAATATGGATAAAATATCAGTTAAAATTCAAGTAGTTATCGTAAATATACTGTGCATCAACAGCGTGTCTAACTCCGGAATAAGAAGTAGAGGTACCCGCTCCGCAAGTAATCAGAATATATTCCTTACCGTTTTTTTCAGCAAGTGATGCTAAACAAAGTTTTGCCTCTCCTGTAAAGCCCGTCTTACCGCCCTTAACGTATTTATTTGTAATCCCTGCTCTTCTAAACGCACTGAAAGTCGTACTGTTCAAAGTAATTCCGTAGGGGTGTTTTGCTGTTGAATGTGTAGTATATTCCTCCGTTGTAAATACTGTTCTAAACGTATCGTTTTTCAAAGCATACATCAAGATTTTAGCCATATCACGAACGGTAGAATAATGGTTATCATCATGAAGTCCGGTACTGTTTGTAAAATTTGTGGACTTAGCGCCGATCTCATGAGCTTTTTCGGTCATCTTTTTAGCAAAGTTCTGTTCGTTGCCCGAAACAGCTCTTGCGATCGTAAGACAGGCATCTGCCCCCGAAGGAAGCATAACACCGTACAAAAGGTCGATTATCTTAACTTTCTCTCCTGCTTGAAATCCCGCGCACGACGCGTTTTGATCTCTTAAATAAGGGAAAATATCCGAGGGGACTTCTATACTAACTTCCAAATCTTCAAAATGTTCAATAGCAACAACGGTTGTCAGTATTTTGGTCATGGAAGCAGGATATATCTTTTCGTCAGGTCCCTTTTGCGCCAAAACTTCTCCTGAACTCAAAAACAATAATATAGCATTAGAACTGCTGATCCCATTTGAATCAATTTCTTGTATGTAGGCAGAGTGATCAACGACGTTTGATACCGGCATTAAAGCCTCTGCTTCTAAAGTATCGGGGTGTGATGAATCGATCTTTATTAAACTATCATTCCCCGGCACAAACATCAATGTAAAAAACAGAGAAGCAATTAGTAAGAAAATAATCGACTGTAAAGTAATTAATCTATTTCTAATTTTCTTTTGTTTTTTCTTCTTAAGAATATTACGTCTCAAATGCTCGTCTCTGACATATTTTTTATCATTCACGACTATTAACCTCAAACAAAATTTATACATATATTATATCATTTTTATACATTTGTGTCAATATAACCGCTGCTATCTTAAGATGCTCTATATTGAAAAATACACTTGAAAAATTTGTTCATTTTGTATATAATAAAGAAAATAAATTATCATATCGGAGAAGATTATGTCGATTGAAAAAGTTAGAGAATACTTTAAACAAAAAGGTATTGAAGATAGAGTAAGAGAGTTTGATATTTCAAGCGCTACAGTAGAACTTGCCGCAAAAGCTTTAGGATGCGCTGAATGCAGAATAGCAAAAAGTATGTCCTTTAAAATTGAAGATAAGGCTATTATAATCGTAACGGCAGGCGATGTAAAAATTGATAACGCTAAGTATAAAGCTAAATTCCACATAAAAGCAAAAATGTTGCAATATGATGAAGTCGAGCGGATGATTGGACACAAGGTAGGCGGAGTATGCCCGTTCGCAATAAATTCTGATGTTATGGTTTATCTTGACGAATCGTTAAAAAGATTCGAAACAGTCTTCCCTGCATGCGGAAGCTCAAACAGCGCTATAGAATTAACCATAAGCGAACTTGAAGAACATTCAAATTTCCGCGAATGGATCGATGTTTGCAAACCAATGGAATAATTGTAATCAACGGAGTATATAATAACTATCATACTCCGTTTTTTCTTTTAAAATAAAATAATATCAAAAGAATATTATTGACAATATTTGTTTAATGTGGTATAATACCGAAGTATGTTGGGATGTAGCCAAGCGGTAAGGCACCAGACTTTGACTCTGGCATTGCGCTGGTTCGAATCCAGCCCTCCCAGCCAAAAATCTCCCCGAACTTTGTTCGGGGAGATTTTTATTATTCCCATTTTTCAAGAAAAGCTTCATCTATCCGTGATGCATCAAAACGATAGTGGGCTGTCACAGTAGACCTATCTAAATAATCCTCTTCGCGATTAGGTTGTCCGCCGTTATGAATAACATAGGGCTGACCTCGTTTATTTCTTTTATCCGAAATAATCCCTATATGTTTATCATCACCAAAAATTACAATATCCCCGGGGTGCCATTCTTTAATTAATTTTGTGTCCAAAGTAAGAGAAAGACCATATTCTTCAAAGAATACTTTTAGATTTTTCACTCTGCGAAAATCAATGTTACTGTCCGCTTTTTCAATGTTTTTATACGCTTCTGGTCTGTTTTCTATATCTTTATCCACCATAGCTCTAAGCGAATATCCTGCATTTTTAAACGCTCTCCAAACAACATCGGTACACACACCGATATCATCTGGGGGATATCCGCTACTTTGATACGCACCGTCATAGGTGGGATGATTTTCAGCATCTAATCTTGCTCCTAGAAGGATATCGGTATAGTCATCAATCCCGTTATTGTTGTAATCAACATCACTATAAATCGTCTTAATTCCAAAATATTCAGCTGAATATGTTTTCTTTGGTAATATATTAAAGTAACTAAGGATAAGCAAAACGGAGATTATAAAAATTACAATTATTACTGAAATAATAATTTTTTTCTTACCCATCGTTAGCTCCTTTCATTAACCTAAATAAAATTCAAGCGATCTTTCTGCAACGAACTTTTTTTATTCCATAATAAATATAATAAAAAGCCGCTATATAAAGCACAAATAAACCTACAACCAAAAGCGGATATAATACAGGGTTTCCATTAACCAAATTATATACTATATCGTAAGGAGTACCGTCCCCGCGCATCAAAAACATATAATTATAGTCTAAAACTATATTTGCAATATATGCCGAAACGCAGAACCCGACAAGAATGCTTAAAGTTATTGAAATATTTTTCTTTTCCATACTTATCATTCCGGATATCATAATATATAAAGAAACAAAACCGGAAATACAATGTGTTACTCCGGAAATAACGTTATCAAACGATATAACCGGATATACACCATAGTTATTACCTGCAAAATATGTACCGAGTATAGCGCCAAGAAGTCCGAAAATGGTTACAAAATCTAATGCAGCCAACTTCATCCTGCCTTTTGAAAATGCCGCAAGAGGAATTGTTATAAGCTGAATACTGCACAAAAACAAAGGAAGTTCAGTCAACCAATGAAGAGGATCGTTATGTCTAAAACAAAGTAATACGATCTTAAAGATCTCTAAACTATCTATAAGTATTGCTGATATGATCAAAATACGGTTCTTTTGGGGGAAATCTTTTTTTCTGTACCTAGTACCCAAAATGACCGCGCACATTATCATTATGCCTACAAGACAAGAAACAAACAAAAGGTGCTGCCAAGACATATATCCTTCTGCCGCTCTTTGATATCCACCAAATCCCAAAAATTCACTAATACTCATTTTAATTATTTATATACAAAAAGTATACAAACATTCCCCTCTTTTCATGTTTTATAATTCTAAATATATCGTTCTTTCGTGATTATACCACAAAATAAAAGTTTATACAACAATATTTAATTTATATATATTTACATATTTATTTAAATAATATTGAAAAAATGATCTTATTATTGTATAATAACAAAATGTCGGATAACAATTTTATTCAAAAAAACAAGAGGTATATCGTGAGCTCGGTCAGACTTGCAAAAGATTTTACAAAAGGAAATATTTTTAAACAACTTGTAATGTTTTCTCTTCCATTTATGGCATCAAATGCTTTACAAGTTCTATACAGCACCATTGATATGATCATAGTAGGTAAATATGTCGGTACAGCAGGTCTTTCGGCTGTTTCTCAAAGCAGTATGATCGTCAATTTCGCAACAATGGTTTGCCTTGGTTTTTCAAACGCGGGACAAGTGCTTATTTCCCAAGCATTAGGCGCAAAAAAGCATAAAGAAATGAACGATATTCTTGGAACGCTATCAGTTTACGTTCTTCTCTGCTCACTCATATTTTCTACTGTTTTTCTTGTATCTCAGAATTTAATTCTTGATGTTATGAATATACCGACTGAATCACGCAAAATGGCTACAGAATATTTGGTTATATGTTCTGCAGGATTATTTTTCACAGCCGGATATAATATGATATCTGCAATCTTACGCGGAATGGGCGATGCAAAGAGACCTTTTATGTTCATTTGTATAGCCTCGGTTGTAAATTTAATACTTGATATATTGTTTACCGGGATCATGGGATTCGGTGTCGCGGGCGCCGCCTACGCTACCATAATCGGTCAAGCTGTATCGTTCTTATTCTCACTTTATTATCTATTCAAAAACAAAGATGCTTTTGGATTTGATTTCAAAAAAGAAAGTTTTAAACTTAATAAAAAATATGCAGGTATGATCACGAGTTTAGGCACACCTATGGCCATTCAATCAGGCTTTATAAATATTTCTATGTTATTTGTAAACTCATTGATAAACGAAGTTGGAGTTGTTGCATCTGCAACGTTTGGTGTTGGTTGCCGTATTGATGATATTATAAATAAAATATCTCAAGGAATACAGTATGCAGCTATGCCTATGATCAGTATGAATATCGGCGCAAACAATCAAAAAAGAGCTAAAGACGTTGTATATGCTGCGTGGATATTTTCAGCTTTATTTACCGTGTTCTTTATGATACTCTACATCTTCTTCGGAAAACAAATGTTTATTCTTTTCTCAAACGATCCCGCCGTTCACGATATGTCGTCTGTATTTATAAAAGCTATTCTTTGGATGTTCCCTGCGTTCTCTATCATGAGAGGTAGCGGTGCTTTCATCCAAGGAATCGGCAATTCAAAATTATGTATGGTCCTCGCTATGCTTGACGGTGTTATATTAAGAATAGGTTTGAGTTGGTTGTTCGGTATAGCACTAAACTTTGGCTTCTACGGTTTTGTTTTGGGATATGCTTTAGCTCCTTACGGCTATGCCGTACCAAGCCTTATTTATTTCCTTTCGGGAACATGGAAAAAGAAACAGACTTTAGCTGAAAGATTATAAAAAATAACCCGAGATAAAAGTCTCTCGGGTTATTCTTTTATATTAAATAATCTACACGCGTTTTCTCTTGTAATATTGCATACCTGCTCAGTAGTCATTCTCTTTAATTCAGCTATCTTTTCTGCCGTATACCATAAATTTGCAGAATTATTAATTTTACCTCTGTTAGGTACAGGAGATAGATATGGTGAGTCAGTTTCTATCAATATTCTGTCAATAGGTAGCATCTCAACGACATCAATAATTTTAACAGCATTTTTAAAGGTTACAACCCCTGATACAGAAATGTACCAATCGTTCTTTAAAAGCTCTTCAGCCATTTCCTTGCTTCCGCTGAAGCTATGCAACATGCCCTTTACATTCTTATGCCTTTTTAATATTTCCATAACATCTCCGTGTGCGTCTCTGTCGTGGATACATACGGGGATATTCTTTTGTTCGGCTAAATCAAGCTGATTTTCAAACCATTTGATCTGGACGTCTTTAGGGGAAAAATCATAATAATAGTCAAGTCCAATTTCCGCCAAAGATACAACTTTAGGGTTGTCCAGCATCTTATCAAGAGTTAATAAAGTATCTTTCTCGTCAACAATATCTACTGTATCGTGTGGGTATATTCCAACACCCGCATATATACCCTCATATTTTTCTGCAAGGGCAATACTTTCTTTAGACGTCGTAATATTTGTACCGGCGTTAAGAATATACTTAACGCCGTTTTCAAACACGTATTCAATTACTTCACTCTGCAAACCGCCATCATACTTTTCATCATTGTAATGGGCGTGTGCATCAAAAATAATCTGTTCCATTTTTATACCGTTATCTTATTCTTGCACCGTTTTCGGTTGTAGGATCAAGGAATATAACCTTTACATCTTCTTCACCCGATGCCAAGATCATTCCGTTGCTTTCAACACCGCAAAGAACGGCAGGTTTCAAGTTTGCAACCAGTGCAACCTTCTTACCAATCAACTCTTCGGGTTTATAGAATTTTGCAATTCCTGAAACAACCTGTCTCTTCTCGTATCCGAGGTCGAGCTGAAGCTTCAAAAGTTTCTTTGCCTTAGGTACGGGTTCGCATGAAATAACCTCTGCGCAACGAAGCTCAAGAGCCATAAAGTCATCAAAAGTAATTTCGTTAACGTTTGCATCAGCAGGTTTTTCTATAACCTTTTCTTCGGAAGCCTTTTTCTTTGCTTCAATTTCTTCAAGAAGCTTCTTCTCGTCAATTCTTTCAAACAAAACGGTAGCATCTCCTACAGGTCTGCCTGATACCAAATTACCAAAGCTTAATACAGATTCATAATCAGTAATATCTGTGTTAAGGAAAGTATAGATTTTTTCACTTGTTTGAGTCAAGAAAGGATTAAGAAGCACGGAAGCTATACGAATAGTCTCAAGGAGATTATACATAACTGTTCCGAGTCTGCCCTTGTTAGCTTCATCTTTAGCCAACACCCAAGGTGTCGTTTCATCTATATACTTATTAGCTCTGCGAAGAAGACCGAAAACACAATCGGAAGCGTCAGCAATATGGTATGAATCCATATTCTCGCGTACTTTTTCGACAGCCTCTTTGCAACATTTTTTCAAATCTTCGTCTATGTCGTTAACTGTATTTTCAGGAGTAGGAACTATTCCGTCAAAATACTTTTTCGTCATGGCAATAGTTCTGTTTACAAGGTTACCGAGATTGTTAGCAAGGTCGCTGTTGTATCTTGCAATTATATTCTCGTAAGATATGCTTCCGTCAGATGCATAAGGCATTTCTGCAAGACAGTAATGGCGAACGGCATCGACACCAAACATTTCAACAAGATCATCGGCATAAATAACGTTGCCCTTTGATTTACTCATCTTATCTGTTCCAAAGTTAAGCCAAGGATGTCCAAATACCTTTTTAGGAAGCTCTACATCAAGCGCCATAAGCATAATGGGCCAGTAGATAGTATGGAATCTTAAAATATCCTTACCTATTATATGAACGTCTGCAGGCCAATATTTCTGGAACAATTCACCCTGCTCATCAATATCATAACCAAGAGCTGTAATATAGTTCGACAAAGCATCTATCCAAACATATATAACGTGTTTGGGATCAAACTCTACAGGAACTCCCCACTTAAACGACGTTCTCGAAACACAAAGATCCTGAAGACCTGCTTTCAAGAAGTTATTGACCATTTCTTTTTTGCGAGATTCGGGTTCTATAAATTCAGGGTGCTCATCAATATACTTCATAAGTCTGTCTGCATAAGCACTCATTCTGAAAAAGTAAGCTTCCTCTTTCGTTCTCTTAAGCTCTCGTCCACAGTCAGGACACTTACCGTCAACAGCCTGAGTTTCAGTGAAGAACGATTCACAAGGAACACAATACCATCCCTCATATTCGTTTTTGTATATATCTCCCTTTTCGTACAGTTTGTTGAATATATGGCTAACTACCTTTTCATGATAATCATCTGTAGTTCTTATAAATTTATCATAACTTGTGTTCATAAGATCCCATATATTGCGGATCGTTCCAGCAACACCGTCAACATACTCTTGAGGAGCTATTCCGGCTTCATTTGCACAGTTTTCGATCTTCTGACCGTGTTCATCTGTACCTGTCAAGAAGAATACATCGTATCCCTGCTGTCTCTTATAGCGCGCAATTGCATCAGTTAAAATTATCTCGTATGTGTTGCCTATATGAGGCTTTCTGGATGCGTATGCGATCGCTGTCGTAATATAAAATTTTTCTTTCATATTTCTAACCTTTCTGCCTGAATGGAGGCGAATGGATTTTAAACTAAACTTTTTTCAATTTTTTCTATCAGATCTGCCAAAGCACCGTCGTTATTAGAACAAAGGTGCATTTTACATACCGGTTTAACTTTCTCGTGTGCATTTGCGGGACAACAAGAAAAATCAGCATTTTTCAGCATTTCGATGTCATTTTCATAGTCACCCACAGCATATATTGTTGGCTTTTTGCCGTTACTTGTATACTTATTTCTGATTTCGTTAAGCAAAGAAGCTTTTGAAACGTTTTTTTCCTGTATCTCAAGTACCGACTTCCACGAAAAAGTCATATTTACATTTTCGGAATAATCTTTTTCGATTGCTAGTCTTATTTTTACAACGTTTTCGTGAGATCCGCAAATAGTAATTTTATTAATCTTATCAACAGGAACGGTTTCATAAGTATAAGCAACAACGTTTTCCATAAACCCGCGTTTGATTTGGATCTTTATCTCATCGTTATCGTCAGGAGTTATATACTCACCACAGCGTACAATTCTAATTGCAACTTCAGGCGCAATATCTCTTATGAGATACAATATCTCACGTATATTATCTTCCGGAATACACTTTTCCTTATATTTTTCGCCCGTTGAATAATCGTACAAATAACTTCCGTTTGAATAAATACAAGGACCATTTACCAATTCTTTAACCTTAGGTTCTATAACATCAAGAACAAACTCTGCTCTCCCCGAGGCAACAATAAAAGTTCCGCCGTTAGCCTTAAAATACTCAATAGCGTCTATATTTCTTTGCGGAATAATATTAGAGTCAGCCCTTAATGTTCCGTCAAAATCTGAAACAATTATAATACCGTCAAACTTTTTATTATCAGTCATAATCTTCTCTCCTTAATTTTGAGAGGATAGATTTAAAATAATCAGGCAGTTCACTATCAAAACTCATCAATTTATTCGTAACCGGATGAACAAACGAAATAGTCTTTGCGTGAAGACATTGACCTTCAATTCCCAACGAATCTCTCGCCCCGTAAATTCTGTCACCAATAATCGGGTGTCCCTTACTGGATATATGAACCCTTATTTGATGCGTTCTACCGGTCTCGAGCTTAAATTTAACGTGAGAAAATCCTTTATAATTACCTAAAACTTCGTAATGTGTTACTGCTCTTCTACCGTCGGATACGATAGCCATTTTCTTTCTGTCTTTTGGATGTCTTCCAATTGGAGCATCTATGGTTCCCTTTTCTTCTTTAAATCTACCACAGCAAACAGCCTCGTAATAGCGGTCAAAAGAATGTTCCTTAATTTGCTCAGCAAGTGAAACGTGAGCATGATCATTTTTGGCTACAACAAGCAAACCGCTCGTATCCTTATCAATTCTATGAACGATCCCCGGACGAATAACGCCGTTTATTCCTGATAAAGAATCGCCACAATGATACAACAACGCATTTACAAGTGTATTATCAGGATTCCCCGCCGCCGGATGTACGACCATACCTCTCGGCTTATTAACAACCAATAAATGCTCGTCCTCATATACAATATCAATTTCAATATTTTGCGGTTTATTCTCCGACTCGACAACTTGAGGTATATCAAACTCAATTATATCGTTAAGCTTAACCTTATAGCTTTTTGATATAACTTTACCGTTAACTTTAACAAGTCCGTCATTCAGCAATTTTTGAGAAGCGGAACGTGTTAAGTTCCCACGTTCCGCCATAAATACATCTAACCGTTTGTCGATATCGTTAACATCAATGGGAATCAGTTTCATCTTCTGTACCATTTTCCGTTTTTGAATTCATTTTATTACTCTCAAGAAAAGAATAATCACTCTTTCCGATTATAATATCGAGTATGATCAAGCCGACACCGATACATATAAACGTGTCGGCTATATTAAATACTGCAAAGTCGATCAATGTAAAATCAATGAAATCAACAACATATCCCTTTACAGTTCTGTCGATCATATTTCCTATCCCACCGCCTACCGTAAATGATAATCCGATAAGCATAATAGGATGAAGATACTTCTTATATCTAACCATTATATATAAAATAACAACAACCACAACAGTTGACAAGATCATAAATACCCATCTTTGATCTTTCAATATACCGAATGCAGCGCCTCTGTTTTCAACATACGTAAAATGAATCACATCTTTTATAATCGGATACGTTGAAATCGGTAAAAGTTGCTTTATAGCTATCATTTTCGTAATCTGGTCAAATACCACTACAGATACTATACAAATTAAATACAATAAATAGGACACTGTTTATACCATTGACTTCCTTATGTGATTTTTATGCTTCAATTACGGCTTTACAACGCGCACATATATGTGACTCTCCGACAGTCTCGCCGTCAGTAGTATAAAGCCAACATCTGTCACACTTCTCGCCGTCAGCCTTTAACACTTCAACAGCAATAGAACTTTCAGGTGATACATACGCATTAGCTCCTGCTTTGCCGGATACAACCTCAACCTGAGATACGATAAACAACGTAGGAAGTTCATTACCAAAACTGTTGAGCATATCCAAAATCTCAGTTGACTCTGTATAAATTCTGATCTTTGCTTCGAGCGACTTTCCGATAACTTTCTCAACTCTTGCCAATTCGAGAGATTTCATAACGTCATCTCTTATATCAAAAAGTCTGTCATAATGCTGCTCGATCTCAGCAAATTCATATTCAGTTGTATATTCGGGCATATCGTTCAAAAGAACGTGTCTTGTATCATCTTTCTTGGAGTGAGGCATAGCCTTCCACGCTTCATCAGCTGTAAATGAAAGAACGGGAGCAAGTAAACGAACAAGCGAACTGAGAATTATATACATCGCTGTCTGCGCCGAACGTCTTGCCTTACCTGTCGTTTTTTCAGTATATACACGGTCTTTTGTTATATCAACGTAAAGCTTTGACATCTGTACTGTGCAGAAGTTATTAAGCTCGTGATAAACTATATGGAATGAATAGTTTTTATATGCTTCGTGAACCGTCTTAACAAGTTTATTGAGGTGATACAACGCCCACTTATCAATATCGTAAAGCTCACTTGTTTCAACCATATCTTTATCGGGATCAAAGTCAGAAAGGTTTGCCATAAGAATTCTGACTGTGTTACGAATCTTACGGTAGCTTTCGGATAACTGCTTAAATATGGGATCAGAAACACGAACGTCAACCTGATAGTCAGATGATGCAACCCACAAACGAACTAAGTCAGCGCCGTATTTAACGATAACTTCTTCAGGCGCGATCGAGTTGCCAAGTGACTTATGCATAGCCTTGCCTTCACCGTCAACAACCCAACCATGTGTAAGAACCTGTTTATAAGGAGCGCCTTCGCCCTTTGCACCAACTGCTGTAAGAAGTGAGGACTGGAACCAACCTCTGTACTGGTCTGCACCTTCGAGATACAAGTCAGCGGGCCATTTTGAATCTTTGTTATCTTCAAGCACTGCAAAATGGCTGGAGCCTGAGTCAAACCAACCGTCAAGTGTATCGGTTTCTTTTGTAAATGTCTTACCCTTACAGTGAGGACATTCAAAGCCTTCAGGAAGAATTTCTGCAGCATCAAGCTGATACCAAGCGTTAGAACCTTTTTCTCCAAATAACTTTGAAACAGCTTCAATAGTTGCATCTGTACAAACGGGTTTACCGCAGTCAGCACAATAGAATACGGGAATAGGAAGTCCCCAATGACGCTGACGGCTTATACACCAATCCGCACGTTCTTTAACCATCTGAGTTATTCTATCGCCGCCCCATTCGGGAATCCATTCAACATCTTCACAAGCCTTAACAGCTTCATTTTTAAATGAATCAACAGAACAGAACCATTGAGGTGTAGCTCTGAAAATAATAGGTTTCTTACATCTCCAACAATGAGGATATGAGTGTGTAAACTCTTCTGATGCGAAAAGTGCACCGCTTTCTTTCATATCTTCAAGAATCGCAGTATTCGATTCGAGATAATGCATTCCTGCAAATTTACCGGCCTCAGCGGTCTGGTAACCTCTGTCGTCAACCGGAACAATAATATCAATGTTATATCTACGACATGTTACATAGTCGTCTGCACCAAAACCGGGAGCTGTGTGTACACATCCTGTACCGCTGTCCATAGTTACATAATCTGCATTTACAATCACTGATGAACGATCAATAAAAGGATGACGCGCTGTCATATATTCAAATGCATTACCGGGCATTGTATGAACTATCTCGTATTCGGTAATTCCGCCCATTTTCATAGTCTTCTCTACCAAAGCTTCTGCAATAATATAATAATTGCCGTCAGATGCCTTTACAACAGCATAAGTATCTCTGGGATGAAGGGCTATCGCCAAGTTACCGGGGAGAGTCCAAGTAGTCGTAGTCCAAATAATGAAGTAAGTCTTGTCAAGTTCGCACACGTCAGCAAGTTTACCGTTATCATTTTCAATAAGGAATTTAACGTAAATTGACGTACAAACGTCATCTTTATATTCAATCTCAGCTTCTGCTAACGCAGTTTCGTCGTTAGGACACCAATAAACAGGTTTAAGGCCCTTGTAAATATAGCCTTTCTTGTACATTTCACCAAAAACCTTAACTTCTCTTGCTTCAAAAGAAGGGTTCATTGTTAAATAAGGATTGTCCCAATCTGCAACCACACCAAGTCTCTTAAACTGTCCCATCTGGATATCAACGAAGTTCTGTGCAAATTCGTGACAAGCACTGCGGAACTCAGGAATACTCATCTTCTTTCTGTCGAGTTTGCTCTTCTTGATAATAGCGCTTTCGATAGGCATACCGTGGTTGTCCCAACCGGGTACAAAAGGAACATAATATCCTGTCATTGATTTATACTTGTTTATAAAGTCTTTAAGCACCTTGTTAAGTGCGGTACCCATGTGAATGTTACCGTTCGAAAAAGGAGGTCCATCGTGAAGAATAAACGAAGGTTTGCCCTCATTTCTCTCCAACATAGCCTTATAAAGTTCCATTTTTTCCCACTCAGCATAAAATTCGGGCTCTCTTTGAGGCAAGTTTGCTCTCATCGAAAACTCTGTTGCAGGTAGGTTAAGCGTCTTTGTGTAATCTGTTGCCATATCTATCTTTACTCCTTAACTAAACTCAATATTGTCAATATTTTCTAAAAAATTAATGTTTTTTTCTTTTTATAGTTTCACCGTAATTTTCAGGTGTACGGTAAGCTTCATAAAAATCGTCTTTTTGTTTTTCTTTCTCGGTCTTGTCAGTATTAATATCATTTAAATCGACCGATGAAGAAGCTCCGAGTTGACGAAGCATTTCAGTATATTCTTTCTCTGCTTCATCCTCAACTGTTTGTATAGGTTCACTCGAAACAACGGCATCTTCTACGTTGCTTTCGTTTTCCTCTTCCAAAAATCTCTTGTTTAGTTCTTTGATCGTATCTTTTACGTTATTCAAACGAACAACCGGTTCCTGTGTTACGACCTCTGCTTCAACAAAGCCGTCATTCTCAGCCTTTTCCGCTTCATTTTCATACATACCGCTGGTCAATCCAACAATTTCCTGTTTAATGTTTTGAACAACGGCTGAAGTATAACTGTCATCGGATAAAGCGTATTTTAAAATCTCATTTTCATCAAGCAATTCAATTCCTTCGATGTATGAAATATGAGAATTATAGAGCTTAAAAAGCTTTTCTTTAAAGTCGGAAATGGCACTGTTTAACGCACACAAAACCGCTCTTTGTTCCTGAATTTTCTTTTTAAAATCAGATAAAATTCTGTCACAACTCTTGCGCGCAGTATTGATAATAATATCAGCTCTGTCATTTGCTTCATTCATAATCTTCGAACTTGCGCGTTGTGCATTAACCATCGCATTTCTGATAGATTCTTCTTCACTCTTTATTTCATCAAGCTTCGCATAAGCTGTTTTAAGCTTTCTCTCAAGCTCGTCATTTTCTCTGTAAAGCTCTGTATATTTTTCGATTATAAAATTAAAATGTTCATCTACTTCGGCAGGATTATATCCACGCATAATTTTGGAAAAATCCTTATTTTTCAACTCGTATGGGGGGAGCATATTTTACACCTCAACTATTTTTTATAAAAAAAGCAACAGAATATTCAAAACCAAATACGAAAAGAAAATCGACAAATCTACAGGTAGTCGCCTAAAAAACTCAAACTTATATATAATTCCTCTCGCAAACGACAACAAAGGTTCTGTCACTGTATAAACAAAACTTCCAAAAGCGCAATTTAAAGCTTCGGGAAACCATGACAAAAAAGCTCTTATCAAGAGCATAAAATTTAACGCGTAAATCAGGCTACGTATAACCGCTGACACAACAAAAAGTGTATAAAACAACCTGTATTCACTCCAAAAGAAAAAAAGAAATTTACCTCAAAAAACAACTTTATCTACCCAATCTGTTTTTTAATCAAACAGATCGGGTAGAATGTAGTCTTTATGAAATTAGATATTGTCGTAAATATCTGTTGTCTGAGCCTTAGGCTGAGCCTTCTGAGCTTCCTGAGCATCATTAGATACGTCAACATTACAAGGAGTGATTACAAAAGTATTGTTTGCAACTCTCTTCAAGTTACCGCTGATAGAATATGCAACACCGCTCAAAAAGTCAATGATTCTTCTGCTTGTCTCTTTGTTTGTCGCTTCAAGGTTAAGTACAACAGTTCTCTTGTTAAGAAGGTGATCAGCAATTTGTGATACGCTTTCAAAACGATCAGGGCGAATAACCTTAAGTTCAAGAGCGTTACCGTTAAGGCTCATTCCTGCGCCTCCTACGTTGCTCTGGTATGCCTGTGACTGATATGACTGTTCGTTGTAATTACCCTGTATTGCCTCTTCCTCGTCTATAAAATCATAGTCCTCATCATAATTATCAGTGATGCTGTCAGGGTTTACAAATCCCTTGATTTTGTCAAAAACACTTGCCATAATTGTCCTCCGTTTTTTATATATTATTTTTTATAATTTCAATTATATCTCGAACCGAATATAGCCGAACCTATTCTAACGATACCGCTACCCTCTTCGATTGCAACTTCATAACTATCGGTCATACCCATAGATAAAAAGTCCATATATATATTATGATATTTATTTTGCAAATTGTCAATAAAAATCGCATAAGTTTCTTTAAAATATTTTCTATACTCTTCTTTTTCGACACAAACAGGGGCTATTGTCATCAAACCTTTGACACAAATATTCTCAAACTTTTCCAATTCTTTCAAGAAAGACGGTATGTCTTCCGGAAAAACACCTGATTTATTCTCTTCTCTTCCGCTGTTCACCTCAACGAGCACATCCATGACCTTCCCAATATTTTTTGCTCGTTTATCGATCTCGTTTGCAAGTTTTATACTGTCGAGCGAATGTATCATGTCAACTTTATCAATTATATACTTGACCTTATTGGTCTGTAACTTACCGATAAAGTGAAGTTTAACGTTGGTTAGATCAAGTTTATCATATTTTTCAAGAAGCTCTTGCACCTTGTTTTCGCCAATGTCTGTAACACCGATCTCTTGTGTTACATAATTTATTACATCAGCGGGTACCGTCTTGGTAGCAGCAAGAAGCGTAATATTTTTTTCAATTTGTTTTTCCTTGCAAATCTTTTGAATATTACTACGAACATTTTCAACGTTTGTTTTCAGTATCTCTTTCGTATCTGCATTTAACTCCTGAATTGTCATGACTTACCTCCCGACGAACTGATTATTTTACCGTCATACAGGTCTTTGCCCGATGTGATCACCATATCGTACAACCCCAATTTTTTGTAGTAAAACTCATCTTCAAGATAGCTAGGTTGTTCTTCTACTATAAAATAACCGTCTTGTTCAACAAGAACCGTGATCTCCTTAAAAGAAACGGTATTACCATTCAGAGTGAATACTCCTTTTTTGCCATCAACAACTCTTACGGCATTTGAAGGAACTTTGTATCCTGTATAACTCTCTTGAGCTATTTGAATATTTTGTTTACGCAAGTAGTTAAAACCGTCGGGCATGGCATTCGTTTTGAAAACAAGAATGATCCTATCTGATTCGCCCTCTCTTACGGTTTTTTCAAGTTTAAATTTTATACTCACATCAGAGTTATAAGGGAAAGAAACTTCATACTCATAGCCAACGTTAAATTTCTTAAGCTGCTCCTGAGTTGCTTCAGCTAAAATATACCATTCGGATGAATTAACCATCTTACCTATAGAGTTAGTTCCCGAATAATCTGATGGTTCGGATTCAACCATTTGTTTGTATGTTTCCAAGCTTAGATCTTTTAATTTTGAGATATCAAATATATTTTCGTACCCATCAACGTTAGAGTAAAAATAACCTGATGATTTAACGGTTACAGCTTCATCAAGATCAACAAGCTTTTGAGAAAGTGCATCTCTCTCATTTTTTAAGTTAAGAATCTGTTCACTGTAATTAACCGAGTTTTGAGTCATCGCTAATCGTTTATTTAAATAAGCAAGAAATTCATCTTTCTTGTAAATTGCATATTCTGCATCTCCGTCGGCTAATTTATCACGAATAATATAATATAATTCGCTAATCTTCGAATCAAGCGAATCCGAATCGGCAACCGAAATATTGTCGGATACTCCGCCATTTTCCAAAACTTCAATCTGCTTATCAATAGCGTGAATTCTGTTTGATACATCAACAGCGTCAGCGCCGGAATATATATTGGCAACAACCACACCGGATCCGACTTTTTCTCCATCATCAAACAAATAATTAACTCCGCCTTTTGATGATGAATATATAACCGTCTCATCACGCACTATATACGCATCAAGCAAAACGTTCGTAGCCTTTGACGCTATAACGGCAGGGGTTGTCTCAACACCTTTTTCAAGACCGTGAAGAAGATGATATGCGATATACCAAATAAACACGATAGACAAAATTGCGCTAAAAAAATATATCGTGGCATTTCTGATAAACTTCTTTGTAATTTCAACCCTCTCCTTTCGGTCATTTTCTTAAATCTAATATATAATAATGTATTATAGCATACTTTTCTGCAGATTTCAATCGGTTAATGCATTTTTTGCAATATTTACAATCTTTTCAAAATCGGAACATTCATCAACGAAAATCCTCTTAGCATCAGGATTTCTCCTGAACCAAGTCAACTGTCTTTTCGCATAGTTTCTTGTTCCCTTTTTTATATTATCAACAGCATCTTCAAGAGAACAATTGCCCTTCAAATAATCTATTATCTCTTTATAACCAATCCCCTGCAAAGCCGTCGAAGATATAGTATCACCATACTCTTCAAAAAGTGAACTCACTTCATCAACAAGTCCCATATCCATCATTATGTCTACACGTCTGTTTATTCTGTCGTATAATTTTTCTCTGTCGGCAAAATCAAGCAAAATAATTTTCGCGTCATACATAGGAGGGGTTTTCTTCGATTCGTAATCCCAATAAGATTTTGTTTTCCCCGTTGTGTGATAAATTTCAAGCGCGCGTATAACTCTTTTTGTGTTGTTTGGGTGAATATTTGCAGCTGAATCGGGATCGACCTCTTTTAATTTTTCGTATATTCTTTCAACCCCAAAATCGTTAATCTGCTGTTCTAATTCTTTTCTGTACCCGTCATCTCTTCCGGCATCAGAAAAAGTCGTATTGCTCAATACGTGATCTACATAAAGTCCCGTACCGCCGCAAAAAATCGGATATTTTCCTCTGCTGTCAACTTCGCTGATTATATTTTTTGCAGTCTGCGCATAGTCAGCGCACGAATAGTCAACGGTAGGTTCAACGATATCTATCATATGATGAAAGATCCCGCCCATTTCTTCAAGCGTCGGTTTTGCGGTTCCTATGTTCATTTTTTTGTATATCTGCATTGAATCGCATGATATAACTTCGCCGTTAAGGCGTTTTGCCAATTCTACCGCCAATGCAGTTTTCCCTGAGGCTGTCGGACCTACAACAGCCGCAACTTTTATACTCATCACTTACTCCCAATCAATAATCTTCGCCGTTTTATTTTATAAGCATCGCATCACCGAAAGAGAAAAACCTATATTTTTCACCAACAGCAATTTTATACGCGTTAAGAATATTATCTCTGCTAGAAAAAGCGGAAACAAGCATCATTAGCGTACTTTCAGGTAAATGAAAATTCGTTATCAATGCATCTACCGCCTTAAATTTATATCCGGGATAAATAAATATACCCGTATCCCCCGACATAGCGTGTACAACACCGTCACTGTCCGATACACTCTCAAGTGTTCTGCACGAGGTCGTTCCGACAGCAAATACCCGTCCGCCATTCGATTTACACTCGTTTATTAGATTTGCACTTTCTTCACTCACGGAAAAATATTCGGTGTGCATAATGTGATCTATTATGTTATCTTCTTTTACAGGTCTAAACGTACCCAATCCAACGTGTAACATGACAGGTGCGATCTTAACGCCTTTATTACGCAATCTTTCGAACAGTTCTTCCGTAAAATGCAATCCCGCAGTCGGCGCCGCAGATGAACCGTCAATTTTTGCATACACGGTTTGATATCTCGACTTATCCTCAAGCTTTTCTTTTATGTAAGGCGGCAAAGGCATATTTCCTATCTCATCAATAAGCGACATCAAAGTATTAGTTTTATCATACTCAAATTTAACAATTCTGTTTCCGTCCTCTACAACGTCAATTACGTGTGCTTTCAGTTTTCCGTCTCCAAAAATTATCGTAGTTCCAACCTTAGTTCTTCTTCCGGGATATGTCAAAACTTCCCACGTATCAAGTTCTTTACTTTTTAAAAGAAATACTTCTATATCTATACCGCTGTCACTCTTCTTGCCGATAAGTCTTGCAGGAATAACTTTTGAATTGTTAACCACAAGCACGTCGCCCTCATTAAAATAATCAACAATATCCCTAAATATACGGTGCTCTATTTCACCGTTTTCTTTATTTAACACCAAAAGTCTAGAGCTATCTCTTTCGTCTAAAGGTGTCTGTGCTATAAGTTCTTCAGGAAGATCATACCAAAAATCCTGCTTTGTTAATTTTGTTTCTATGCGTTCATTTACGATCATTTTTACGTATATGTATCCTTTCTTGGAGATATTGAAAAAATCTATTGACAAATATGTTTGTTGATGTTATTATAGCTACAGATAGAGGTGCGGTTTTAATTATTAGGCGTGTTTAGGCTCCGCTGCCGTTAACAACACCCCAAAAGGTAAATCCGCCGAAGTTCACCACTATAAGCGGTTGACGTGGTGAGCTGGTTCGTCACTGAACAAGTGCCGGACTGTCATCAGTTTTCTGATGGAGAGCTATCATGTATATATAATCAACACAACGAATATTTACTACTCGTCGTTCATATTATATTACATGGTAAGCTGGTTTTCAACCGGTTTTTTTATTTTTTATCAAAAAAGGAGATTTTACCATGAAAAAATTAGTATTTGAAGGCTCGGGTGTTGCTATAATAACCCCTTTCAAGAACAACCAAGTTGATTACGAAGCTTTAGGAAACCTTATTGATTTCAATATCAACAACAAAACAGACTCAATTGTAATATGCGGAACAACCGGTGAAGCTTCAACACTTACCGACGAAGAACACCGCGAATGTATCAAATTTGCAGTTGAAAGAACAGCCGGCAGAGTCCCCGTTATCGCAGGTACCGGAAGTAACGATACAGATTACGCAATCGACTTATCAAAATACGCTTGTGAAGTTGGCGCTGATGCTCTTTTGCTTGTTACACCTTACTACAACAAAGCCACTCAGAAAGGTCTTGTAAAATCTTTCACAGCAGTTGCTGACGCTGTAAACAAGCCCATTTTCCTTTACAACGTTCCTTCAAGAACAGGCTGCAACATTTCTATTCCCGCATACAAAGAATTGGCTAAACACGAAAACATCGTTGCTGTAAAAGAAGCATCGGGAGATATCAGCAAAATTGCCGAAATCGCAGCAGCTTGCGGAGATGACCTTGCAATTTACAGCGGTAACGACGACCAGATCGTACCTATCCTCTCTCTCGGCGGTAAGGGTGTAATTTCTGTTCTTTCAAACATTATGCCTAAAGAAACTCACGATATTTGCGAACTTTTCTTCAAAGGACAGGTTAAGGAATCAGCTGCTTTACAGTTGAAACTTCTTGAACTTATCAACTCTCTCTTCTGCGAAGTTAACCCCATCCCCGCAAAGACAGCTTGTGCTCTTATGGGTATGTGCACAGACGAAATGAGACTCCCTCTCTGTCAGATGGAAGAAAATACAAAGGCAAGACTTATGGCTGCTATGAAAGCTCAAAACCTCATCTAATGTACATATAATATAAAGGAATATCAAAAATGACAAACATTTTACTTACCGGATGCAACGGCAGAATGGGAGTTGCAGTAGCAAACGCTGTCACTGAAAATTCAAACTGCACAATCGTCGGCGGAGTTGACGTGATGGAAAGCAAAAACCATACAGACTTCCCTACATTTGTATCTATTGAAGAATTTAACGGAAAATGTGATGTAATAGTTGACTTTTCATTTCACACAGCTACCGAAGGATTGCTTAACTATGCTATAAAAAACAACCTTCCCATAGTTATTTCAACAACGGGACACACCTCAAGCGAAACTGAAGCAATAAAAAAAGCTGCTGAGAAGATTCCTGTATTTTATTCAAGAAATATGTCACTTGGAATAAACTTGCTTATTGCACTCGCTAAAAAGGCTTGTTCGTCGTTGGGCTGCAATTTTGATATCGAAATCATTGAAAAGCATCACAACCAAAAACTTGATGCACCAAGCGGAACTGCTCTTATGATAGCTGACGCCCTCAAAGAAACGAGAGATATCGAAACAGAATATGTCTACGACAGACATGACAGGAAACAAAAAAGACATCAGTCGGAAATTGGTCTCCACGCAGTAAGAGGAGGAACGATCGTCGGCGAACACGAAGTTATTTTCGCAGGAAAAGACGAAATCATTACACTCTCTCATTCGGCAGCATCGAGAAACGTATTTGCTGAAGGCGCCGTTAGAGCCGCTGAATTTTTGGTAGGTAAACCCAACGGTCTTTACGATATGAACGATATCGTAAATTCAATAATCTAATAATAACAAAACACCTTCGAAAATGAAGGTGTTTTTTATTTTCTCCCGTTGACTTGCACTTAATAATATGATATAATATTATGAAAAAAATTTATTTATTTAAATTTATTGGGGTATTTTTATGAAGAAAAAATTATTGATTCTTATCTCGGCACTTATTGTTTTGTGCATGACAGTCTTCATTGTCGGTGCAGCAATAAACGGTTCTGTTGCCGAAAAAATAATTGATTCCATTTTGAATGGAGACGACTATTTAACTGAAAACGACTTAAACGGAGATGGAGAAGTCAATATCCTCGACGTTATTTTGGGCGTTAACCAAAAAGAGTTCACAGGACCCAAACTCACATCATTAACGCTTGATGATAACAAATACAACATTGAGTTTTCACAAAACACAACTTCTTATACGGTTAACCTCCCTGCCGGAAGACCGAGAATTCCTCTCGTATCAGCTACTCCCGAAAACGGAGCTTCCGTCGATATTCTTCAAGCTACTATTGCTGACACAGAGTCAACAGGAACAGCAAAAATAACCGTAACAAACAACAAAGAGTCTAATGTTTACACAATAAATTTCGTACGCGCGGAAGTTGTTGATTCTCTTATTCTTCAATACGAAGACAGATATGTATTCACTCCTGATTACTCATTGTCTTCAAACGAATCATTCACTTTTGAAAGCTCGGATACAACTCTTGCAACAGTTGATAATGACGGTGTGATTGTTGCAAAGAAAGTTTCATCAACCCCTGTAGTTATAAATGCAAAAGTTAATGGTGAAATCAAAGACACTCTTACTATTAACGAAATCCACAAAGCTCAAATAAACTTTTTCTTTATCACAGGTCAAAGTAACGCGCAAGGTAGTTACGATTACACGTACAGCTCTTCTAACTTAAGTTCAACAGAAAAGAATGCGGAACAAAGAGTACAAGCAGCAGAACAGCTTAAAGATCTTGTTATGCCCGAAGCCCCCGGACGTGTTTACTGTTATGATGTTTATATAACCAACGTAAACGCTGACGCAGACAAATACTTAGGTCAAATGTTTGATATGGCTCTTGTAAAAAGAGAGGGCTTTGCAGCTCCTATGGGCAAAGAATATTACAACCTTTCAGGAGAAAAAGTTGTATTCTTGCGTTCGGCATATAGTGGTGCTCCTATTGAAAGATGGCTTGATCCCACTCTTTATCCCACATTGGCTGAATCAAACAAAAACCACTACCAAGCTACAATTACAGGTTATAACACACTTATAAACAACTATCTTACATCTGATAATTTTGAAATAAGAAGCAAAGCAAACTTCTGGTTGCAGGGCGAAACTTGCGCTACTATGGTATGGGAATACGGTGCGGATTGGATTAAGCCCACAGCAGAAAAATCTCTTATGACAGATGAAGATTACGCAAATATGTTTCTTAAATTCAACAGCCAAATGGTAGATAAATTCGGCATTGAATCCAACAACATTCTTCTCGTTAGAGCTCATGGTACAGACGGAGCTGTTAAACCCGCAATTACCGCTATCAGAGCTTCTCAGTATGCGCTTGGTAACAACTATTCCAATATCACAATAGTATCAAGACTTTCAGATTTTGCTGCTACCAACACATCTTCTCTTGTAGGAACACCTTACGAACCTTACATCGGCATGATCGGTTCATCCAACGTTCACTACACACAGAAAGGTTATAACAAAAACGGTCTTATCGCAGCACAAAACTACTTCTATAACAGAGATGCTGACACAAACAGTGATGTAACATCTGTTGAAATTATTGACTCTAACGGCGTAGATAGACTCGCATCAAACACCACAATCGAATTAAACGTAGGAAAAACAAAACGCCTTGCTGCATTTGCTCTTCCCGAATATTCTCTTGGTGACGTTATCTGGTCATCATCAGATACAAAAGTAGCAACTGTAAACATCTACGGTCTTATCACAATTGTTGGCGAAGGTGATGCAGTAATCACTGCAACAGCCAGCAACGGTGTTTCTTCAAGTGTTAACGTTAAAGGTTTACCGAGTGCAAACAAAGCTTACCATTATAGATGGGATTTCAACGGCAATCTTTCTTCTAACACAGCCTATGATGCAAACAACCTCAACCTTTCAGACCTTGCAGCAGGCACCAACAAAAACTACTCATTTAGCAACGGAAGACTTATTTCAAGCAACGCAACAGCAGCAAACAGACCTGATTTCACTATGACCTTCCCTGTTACAATTTCCAGCGAACTTGACTGGACGATTGAATGGAAAGCTGACTTCTCCGGAAGCAGTATCTTGCTCGGTCAAAAAAACTGCGCAACAAACGTTAACGGTTCAACAAAATATCTAAACTACCTCTACGTTGTATTATCCGGCAACTACCACTTGAAATTTGCTAACAGCGAAGGTACAACAAAGTCAATAAATTACGGTTCAACATACTCAAGCTATAACACAAAAGACTATGCATGGAAACTTTCATACACAAAACAGTCTGCAACTATGAGCCTCTATGTTTTAGACAGTGACGAATGGACTCTTGTTGGTTCAGTACAACCAGGCACATTTGAAGCAACATTCAATAACATCCTCGGAAGATACGCTGCAAACGGTGTAAGCAACTTCAAAGGAGAAATTGACTACATTGACATTCAAGTAGCTCCTGCAACTGTAATTCAAGATGCTCACTACAAGTGGGATTTCATAAACGGTTCTCTTGAATCAACAGGAACTGCAAATACCCTTTATCTTACAGAACAGTCCGTATCAGAAAACTCAACAGCAACATTTGCTGACGGTGCAATAACACTGACAAGTTCTGCAGCTAAGCCCGGTCCCAACTACAAAATGACTGAAGAAGTTGTTCTCACAAGAGAATACGACTGGTCCATTGAATGGAAAGCAAAAATGAGTTATGCATCAGTTCTACTCGGAAAAGATACCGGTTCTGCTAACAAAAACTGCATATATATCGGTTTAAACAGAAACGGAACGACACAAACATTACGACTTGATGATGACACAGGTAAGTCAATTTCATTTACTTATGCTTCATCATACAGCGAAGCGCAGACACTCTACAAAGCGCTTAACACTTGGAAACTTGAATACGTTTCATCAACAAACACAATGTCATTGAAACTTTGGAACACATCAACAAGCACGTGGGACACTTTAGCAACAGCAAATCCCACAACCTCACAGTTTGAAAAAGTTACTTTCAACACATTGTTTGGTAGATATTCAACAGCAAATGCTACTGCAAACTTCTACGGAACTGTTGACTATATTGATATCGTAACAAAGAAATCCGTTGTACTTGGCTAAAATTTATACACACAAAAAGGTTCGGAAAATCCGAACCTTTTTTATATCATTTTTAATTAAACAACTTTTTCTATGTCATATTCCGAATTAAGTATAAGCCAGTTTTGCGGAAACCACTGCATTATATTCCAGTATGATGCGCCGTACAATCCGTATTCAGGTATAAGTGCAAGTTTAGCCTCGATACTTCTTGCATCGTCAAACCAAACGACGTGTTCAACACCTTCATTGGTGTAATTAAAATAAGGCGCTTGCGCTATTTCATCACACATAATCACCGAACCGGTGTTAATTGCAAGATTAACAGCATCAACGTTTGATAGCTTTGTTGCCATAGTTTTTCCCCTCTCATACGGCAACGGCCAATCGTATGAATAATTCGGAACACCGAGAAATATTTTAGACGGATCGATCACACTTACTGCATAATTAACAACTTTCTCAACTTCGTTCAACGGCGCTACTGCCATAGGAGGACCAAACGTATATCCCCATTCGTACGTCATAAGTAACACATAGTCACTTACTGCGCCGATCCCACTGTAGTCGTGTGACAAGTACAGATCACCGGGTTGATTTGCCGAGGCTTTTGGAATAAGAGCTGTTATAAGCATATATCCATTTGCTGACAGCGCCTCTTGTAATCGTCTGACAAAGTCCGTATATGCATCTCTGTTCTGTGCATCAAGATACTCAAAATCAACGTCAAATCCGTAATAATTCTTCTCTCTCATTCTGTCTATTATATTTTGAATTAATATTTCTTGAGCTTGAATATTGTTCAAAAAAGAATTACCCAGTTCACTGCTGAACGTTCCGTTTTCCGTTAGTGTTGATAAATGCATTATCGGAGCAACACCATAATCATAACAAAGCTGTATTATTTCGTCCTCGTCAAGACCAAATTCCGTAATCCCTCTATCAACCAATTGACCGTCTATCGTAAAACCGTACGTAAAAAGTGTTAGATAGGTTAAATACGGCAGTGTTCTTATTAAAGTTTCACGTTCAATAAAAGGATAAATATATCCGTTAACAGCGATCGTTCCCTGTTTTTCGTTATCGTATGAAATAATAAGTGTCTGCCCTGTAAATATATTATCAGTTCCCTTGAGTATCGGATTATTTCTTTGCAATTGATTGACAGTTACACCGTAACTTTCGGCTATACTCTCTAAAGTATCACCGCTCTGAACAGTATAAACTTGCTCGGGGTATAAAATAACAATCGTTTGTCCGACTGTTATGTTCCCGTTTTCGTTAAGTTCATTCTGCGAAATAAGCCGAGACAAAGGCACTCCGTATTCTCTTGCAATAGACTCAAGAGTATCTCCCGGCTGAACTACATATATAGTCATAAATATTCCCCTTTTAGAATGTTAATTATCAATATTATGTTATTCAAAAAGAGGATTAGTGTTAAAAAAATCCGCCTTATTTTCGTTGCATTTTAACGTTAAACAAGGCGGATTATTTTTCTGTAATATTATTCTGCTTTATTCAAATATGCGATTTGCTCGTCGCTCAATTTATCGATCGTAACACCGAGTGATTTCAACTTCATACGAGCTACTTCTTGGTCAATATCTGTGGGAACGCTGTATAATTTATGCTCCAACTGTCCTTCTGTTTTCACGAGATATTCAAGACATTTAGCCTGTAAACTGAAGCTCATATCCATTATTTCTGCGGGGTGACCGTTTCCTGCGGCAAGGTTTACAAGTCTGCCCTCTGCCATAAGATTAAGAACTCTTCCGTCTTTCATGCGGTAACCAACTATGTTCGGCTTTCTGTCAAAGACTTCAACGGCACATTCTTTAAGCGCTTTTTTATCAATTTCGCAATCAAAGTGTCCCGAGTTAGAAATAAGAACACCGTCTTTCATTACCTCAAAATGTTCTTTTCTTATAACGTCGCAACATCCCGTAACAGTAATAAACAGATCACCGATCTTTGCGGCGTCGTCCATTTTCATAACCGTAAATCCGTCCATTACAGCCTCAATAGCCTTAACGTTATCAATTTCGGTTATAACGGGAATACCACCCATGCCTTTAACACGCATAGCGATGCCCTTACCGCACCAACCGTATCCTGCGATAACTACGACTTTTCCTGCAATTATAAGATTTGTGCTATTCATTATCCCGTCTAAAGTAGATTGACCGGTACCGTATCTGTTATCAAACAAATGCTTACAGTCAGCATCGTTAATATTGATCATTGTATAATCAAGTTTACCCTGAGCTTCTTTCGCTTTTAGTCTGTGTATACCTGTAGTCGTCTCTTCACAACCGCCGATAAGATTTTTTCCGTATTCACGGCATTCTCCCTGAAGAAGATTTATAAGATCTCCGCCGTCGTCGATCATAATGTGAGGACAAAGAGAAAGAGTTTTTTTAAGATGCTCTTTATACTCTTCTTCGTTAACACCTCTCCACGCATTGACCTCGAAACCGTCTCTAACCAACGCCGCAGCTATATCGTCTTGAGTTGACAAGGGGTTGCAACCGGTAACATATACCTCTGCCCCTCCCGCTTTCAACACCTTTGCCAAAAATGCAGTCTTGGCTTCAAGATGGATAGACATTGATATTTTTTTACCCTCAAAAGGTTTCGTCTTTTCAAATTCCGATTTAATAATATTTAATACGGGCATATAACTTTCAACCCATTTTATTTTAGCCTCACCGGAATCGGCGAGTGTTATATCTTTTATACTGCTCATTCGTTTTCTCCTTAATAAAAAAAGATAGATAAAGTATAACAGATTTTGTCCCTTTAGTCAAATTTTTTATATAAAAATGCGTAACTTGACGTTTTTTTAGTTGACAAAATAGTAAAAATTGAAATATTTTTCACTTTTTCACAAAAAATTATTGTAAAAGAGTTAATGGTGTGTTATAATATTTTGGATAAATTGATAAATTATGCTAATAATTAAATTTAGAAAAAATTAAAATTATTATATGAGGTGAAAAGATGTACAACAAGAAGTCTATTGAAGATATCGCTGTTGCCGGTAAGAAAGTTATTGCAAGATGCGATTTCAACGTACCTATGCAGGACGGTGTTATTACCGACGACAAGAGAATCGTTGGTGCACTTCCCACAATTAAGTATCTCGTTGACAATGGTGCAGCAGTTATCCTCTGCTCACATATGGGACGCCCCCACAACATTCTCAACGATACTTTGAAGCTCAGCAAGAAAGATAAAAAGAAGATCGAAGCTCTTCCCGAAGAAGAAAGAGAAGCTGCTGCTGCTAAAATCCTTGAAAAAGCTAAAGATGAATTTAAAACACTTTCTCTTACTCCCGTAGCTAAAAGAATTTCCGAACTTCTCGGTAAAGAAGTTATTATGGCAAAAGACGTTGTAGGCGAAGATGCTATGGCTAAGGCTAAAGCTCTTAAGAGCGGCGAAATTTTGCTTCTCGAAAACGTTCGTTTCCACGAAGAAGAAACAAAGAACGACGAAGCATTTGCAAAGAAACTCGCTTCTATGGCTGACGTATATGTAAACGATGCTTTCGGCACAGCACACAGAGCTCATGCTACAACAGCAGGTATAGCTCAGTACTGCCCTGAAATGCCTGCAGTTTGCGGATACCTTATTCAGAAAGAAATTTCAGTTATGGGCGGCGCTCTCGCTGAACCCAAACGTCCTTTCGTTGCTATCCTCGGCGGCGCTAAGGTTTCTGATAAGATCGGTGTTATTGAAAACCTTATCAACAAGGTTGACACACTTATTATCGGCGGAGCTATGGCTTATACGTTCAACAAGGCTCTCGGCCACGAAATCGCTGATTCAAGATTTGAAGAAGACAAGCTTGACTTAGCTCTTTCTCTTATCGATAAAGCTAAAGAAAAAGGCGTAAACTTCCTTCTTCCCATTGATAACCGCGCAGGTGACAGATTTGCTGAAGATTGTAACGTTATAGTTGTTGACTCGGATGATATCCCTGCAGGCTATATGGGACTTGATATAGGCCCTCGCACAGAAAAATTATTTGCAGAAACAATTAAAAATGCAGGAACAGTTATCTGGAACG
Organism: Eubacteriales bacterium; assembly: GCA_045126815.1. GTDB lineage: Bacteria > Bacillota > Clostridia > Oscillospirales > CAG-272 > RGIG1995. The sequence goes on along the minus strand of JBGVPD010000001.1, from coordinate 37,002 downwards.
GTCCTATGGGCGTATTTGAATTTGAAGCATTTGCAGGCGGTACAAAGTCAATTGCTAAAGCTGTTGCTGAAAGCGGCGCAATTTCCATTATCGGCGGCGGTGACTCTGCGGCAGCTGTTGAATTACTCGGTTTTGCTGACAAGATGACACACATATCAACAGGTGGCGGTGCTTCTCTCGAATTCCTCGAAGGCAAAGACCTCCCCGGAATCTCATGCCTTAACGACAAATAATTTATCTATTAAGAAGGTATTAATATGAACAGACAGACAAGAAACACAGTTATCGCAGGTAACTGGAAAATGAATCTCACACCTTCCAAAGCGAAGGCTGTTATTGAAGAACTCAAGCCCCTCGTTGCAGGTAAAGACAACTGCACAACCATTCTTTGTGTTCCCTTTGTTGATATTGCAACTGCTGTTGAAGCAGCTAAGGGTTCTAACATCAAAATCGGCGCACAGAACGTTCACTTTGAAGAAAAAGGTGCATTTACAGGTGAAATTGCAGCTGATATGCTTCTTGAGATCGGCGCTGAATACGTAATTATCGGACACAGCGAACGCAGACAGTACTTCGGCGAAACAAACGAAACTGTTAACAAGAGAGTTCTCGCAGCTCTTAAGGCAGGACTTAAAGTTATTCTTTGCGTTGGTGAAGTTCTTGAAGAACGCGAACAGGACATTACAGCTGAAATCGTTTCACTCCAGACAAAGATCGCTCTTCTCGGCGTTGACGAAGAAATGATGAAGAACGTTATAATCGCTTACGAACCCGTTTGGGCTATCGGTACAGGCAAAACTGCAACTGCTGATCAGGCTGATGAAGTTTGCGGTATTATCCGTAACGTTTTAGAAGCAAAGTACGGAAAAACTGTTGCTGAAGCAACAACTATCCAGTACGGCGGTTCAATGAATGCTGCTAACTCTGCTGAACTTCTTTCTAAAGTAAACGTTGACGGTGGACTCATCGGCGGTGCTTCTCTTAAAGCTGTTGATTTCTCTGTTATAGTTAACAACGCTCAGTAAACTATTTTAAAACTACAAGGCTATCGCTTATGCGATGGCCTTATTTTTTTCACACTTTTCAAATAACAAACATAATATGTAATGTGTGTAAATGAAAGGAGGTGCAAAAATGTGTCAAAATATAAACAGTCTGTATTTCAAGTTTGCAATTGCAACACTAATCGCTACCGTAATAGGAATAATCGCAGGAATTGTGTGGCCGGCGTTCTTCACGAACTTCCCCACTCTTCTTCTGATAGAAATCATAACCGCTGCTCTAACAATAATTATAATCGCTGTTTTTCTCCTAACTCGTACTGTCAGAAATAATCAAAATAATTCGTATTTAAGATATTTTATTAGATTTTTGCTTTTCGGAGCTTTCGGCAGCTTCATTATTACAACAATAGCTTTCTCTACAACCTTAACAGCAAACCTCGTCAGCTCTATAATTTTTGGAATTGCAATTGCCTTTTTCGTATTATTAATAATAGGTATTATTCTCACTTTGGAATACCTTTTAAGATACGCAAATTTTATAAGAGAATGATCAGTAGAAAAAACACCTTAAAAAGCAGAACCAAATATACTGATTTTTAATTGTTTTAAAGGCACTGTATGTATTTTTATTTACATACGGCGCCTTTGTTTTTTTCTTTCTGATAATATTCGTAAAACATAGGAATTATCATTGATTTTTTTGTGTTTTTTGTTGTATAATTTTGTCTTGTGTGATAAAGAAAAAAAGTTTTATAAAAACTCTTGACTTTATCACTTTAGTGTGCTAAAATACCATACATAATTGTATTGTAAAAATTATCATAATTTTGTAAAGGGTGATTTAGTTAATGAAAAACATATACAACGAACTTACTGAAAACTTTTTTAAGGCAATTTTAAGCTTGAAAGACGAAGAAGAATGCAGAAAGTTTTTTGAAGACGTTTGCACTATCAAGGAAATTCAGGATATGTCACAGAGACTTGAAGTTGCATTTTTGCTTAACGAAGGCAAAAGCTATCAGGAAGTATTGTCTAAAACCGGTGTAAGCACTGCCACTATAAGCCGTGTAAATAAATGTCTCAACTACGGAAGCGGCGGATACAAAGAAACAATAGATAAATTCACAAAAAAAGAGGACTAATATATGGAGTTCAATTATTCTGCGCTGAAAAATGGCGAAAAAGCCGTATTTAAACTTCGTCAGCTTTACGGCAAATACGGTTATTCTCAATATAAAATGAGTAAATTTGAAGAATACGATCTTTACGTACGTAACAAAGACTTTTTGATATCCGACAGTATAATTACTTTTACGGATACAAACGGTAAACTTCTTGCTTTGAAACCTGACGTTACCCTTTCAATTATCAAGAACACAAAAGATGAAGATAACTGTGTAAAAAAAGTATTCTATGACGAAAACGTTTACCGTATATCAAATGGAGCTCATTCATATAAAGAAATTATGCAATCGGGCCTCGAATGTATAGGTTCCGTTGACGTTTACAACATATATGAAGTTCTTATGCTCGCTTGCGAAAGTCTCAAAAGTATATCAAACGACTGCGTTCTTGATATTTCTCATTTGGGATTTATTTCGGATATTATCGATCAAATAAAGATATCTCCCGAAAACAAAAAAGATATTTTAAAATGTATTAGCGAAAAGAACACACATGAACTTGTAAATATATGTAAAAACGACGGTGTCAGTGAAGAAGGTACCGAAGTTCTTAAAAAGATGGTACAAACATACGGTTCTCCCTCAAAAGTTCTCTCAGAAATCGAAAGTTATATTGGTAATTACATTGATAAAACAAAATTTAATGAATTAAAACTCATAACCGAGTCACTTGAACAAAACGGTTATGCCAATATGATAAGAATTGATTTTTCGGTAATTAACGATATGAATTATTATAACGGAATTGTATTTAAAGGTTTCATAAACAATATTCCGGCAGGTGTTTTATCAGGCGGTCAGTATGATAATCTGATGACAAAAATGGGTAGAAAATCCAAAGCCATAGGATTTGCCGTCTATCTTGATATGCTTGAAAGATTTGACGAAGTATCCAAGTCCTACGATGTTGATACCGTTATAATTTATGACGAAAACGATGATATAACGTCACTTAACAACGCAATAAAAATGCTGACCGATAACGGAAAAAGCGTTATGGCACAAAGGCGTGTGCCCTGCGACATAAAATACAAACAGCTTCTCAGGCTTAAGGATAAAGGGGTGGTAATACTTGAAAACAATGCTTAATATAGCTCTTCCAAAAGGCAGACTCGGCGAAAAAGTTTATGCTATGTTTGAAAAAGCAGGTTTTGAATGCCCCTCTATTAAGGAAAACAACAGAAAACTTATTTTTGAAAACGACGAATTGTGCGTTAGATATTTCTGGGTAAAACCCTCCGATTCTGCTATCTATGTAGAAAGAGGCGCTGCTGATATTGGTGTTGCAGGAAAAGATATTCTTCTCGAATACACCCCTGATGTATATGAATTACTTGATCTTGATATCGGCAAATGCAGAATGGCTGTTGCCGCAAAGTCCGATTTTAGAGACGACTTACAAAAAACGTTGAAGGTAGCAACGAAATTCACTAAGATCACCCGTGATTTTTACGCTTCCAAAGGACGTGAAATAGATATAATACATCTAAATGGCTCTATTGAAATCGCTCCGATTTTAGGCTTATCCGACGTAATAGTTGATATTGTTGAGACAGGAACGACGTTAAAAGAAAATAATCTCGAAGTGAAAGAAACCATTTTCCCGATAAGCGCACGTCTTATCGCAAATAAATCAAGCTTTAAATTTAAAAACCAACAAATTGAAAAAATCCTGCAAAGTCTTTCAAAGCAGGTCGAGGATAAAGAATGATAAAGATTTTAAAATACGGCGAAGTTGAAAACAGTGATATTTTCGCAAGAACGGTTAACGAAACCGACGTTGCAGGTATAGTAACCGAAATTATTGAAAAAGTCAGAAAAAACGGCGACTCTGCCCTTTTTGAGTATTGTGAAAAATTCGATAAGGCTGTTCTAAAATCGCTTGAGGTATCAAAGGAAGAAATCGAAGAAGCTGTAGAAGAAGTTCCGTCAGAATTTATTGAAATTTTAAAAAAAGCGGCAGCTAATATAAGAAAATTTCACGAAAAACAACTCAGAAACAGTTTTATAATAAACGACGAAGAAGGAATCGTCGTAGGACAAAAAATAATCCCCGTTGATAAAGCGGGTCTATACGTTCCCGGAGGAACTGCTGCTTATCCATCAACAGTACTTATGGATTCAATACCCGCAAAAATTGCCGGTGTTAAAGAAATAGTTATCACAACGCCCCCCTCAAAGAACGGAAAAATTAATCCTTACATTTTAGCCGCTGCAAAAATTGCCGGCGTTGACCGTATATTCAAGGTAGGCGGAGCTCAGGCTATTGCCGCTTTGGCTTATGGGACAGAAACTATACCTAAGGTCGATAAAATCGTAGGCCCCGGAAATGCATTCGTTGCAGAAGCTAAAAAACAGGTATTCGGAACTGTATCTATTGATATGATAGCCGGTCCTTCCGAAATCCTTGTTGTATCCGATGCAAATACACCTAAAGAATTTGTTGCTTCTGACCTTCTCTCTCAAGCTGAACACGATAAGATGGCAAGTGCTGTTCTTGTTACTGATTCTATGGAGTACGCTATAAGTGTAAGAGATGAAATTGAAAAGCAACTCGAAAAACTCGAAAGAAGCGAAATCGCGAGAATTTCGATCGACAATAACGGAAAGATCATTGTTGCCGACTCACTTGATAAGGCTATTGAAATTTCAAACGAAATAGCTCCCGAGCACCTTGAACTTTGTGTTGATAACCCGTTTGATTATCTTGATAAGATCAGACATGCAGGTTCAATATTTATGGGAAGATACTGTCCTGAAGCATTGGGTGACTACTTTGCAGGTCCAAACCACACACTCCCCACAAGCGGAACAGCAAAATTCTCCAACCCCTTATCAGTTGACGATTTTATTAAGAAAACACAGTATACATATTATACGGAAACAGCGCTTAAGAAGGTTGCTAAGGATGTTGCGTATTTCGCCGAAAAAGAGGGCCTGACAGCACACGCAAAAAGCGCTATGATCAGAATAGATAAATAAATTTGATTAGGAAGAATAATTATGAGCAGATTTTTCAGTGAAAAATATAAAAATCTTGTTCCCTATACCCCCGGTGAACAACCCAAAGACACACAATATATAAAACTCAACACAAACGAGTCGCCCTTCCCTCCCTCCGAAAAAGCTATTATATCAGCTATGGAAGAGGCGCAAAAGTTGCAACTTTATCCCGATCCCGAGTGCAGATCTCTTACGGAAAAAGTCGCTGAACTTTGTGGTGTAGAATACGACAACGTTCTTATGACAAACGGTTCGGACGAGATATTAAACTTTGCTTTTATGGCATTCTGTGACGAAAAGCATCCCGCTGTATTCCCCGATATTTCATATGGTTTTTACAGTGTTTTCGCCGAACTTAACAATATTCCTTATAAAGAAATACCTTTGAAGGATGATTTTTCAATTGACGTTAACGATTACAAGGGTATAAATAAAACAATTTTTATTGCTAATCCAAACGCTCCTACCGGTATGACTTTATCGCCGAAACAAATCGAGGAAATACTTGTTTCAAACCCCGACAATGTTGTAGTAATTGATGAAGCCTACGTTGATTTCGGCGCCGAATCTTGCATCCCCCTCGTAAAAAAATACGATAATCTGCTTGTCTGCCAAACATTCTCAAAATCACGTTCTATGGCAGGTGCAAGACTTGGGTTTGGTGTAGGTAGCAAAGAAATTATTTCCGACCTTAACACCGTTAAATATTCAACTAACCCCTATAACATTAACAGAATGACAATGGCGGCAGGTATAGGCGTTCTTAATGATGAAGCTTATACAAAAGCTAATTGCCTGGAAATAGCAAATAACCGCGAATACACGACAAAAAAATTAAACGATATGGGATTTGTAACAACAAATTCAAAATCTAACTTTATTTTCGCGAAACACCCCAAAGTTGACGGAAAAATCATATACGAAAAACTTAAAGCAAAAGGTATACTCGTCCGTCACTTCTCGAAGCCGAGAATAAGCGAATACGTTCGTATTACGGTGGGAACAGGTGAACAGATGACAGCTCTGATTTTTGCTCTAAGAAAAGTATTGGAGGAATGTGAATGATAAGAGTTGCTGAAATTAAAAGAAAAACTGCTGAAACAGATATACAGTTAAAAATAAGGCTTGACGGCAAAGGCGAGTCTAAAATAAATACAGGTTGCGGTTTTCTCGACCATATGTTAACGCTGTTTTCAAAACACAGCCGTTTTGATATGGAGATCAACTGTTTAGGCGACACGTACGTTGACTATCATCACACTGCTGAAGATATAGGTATATGCCTTGGTATTGCCTTTGCGGATGCACTTGGAGAAAAGAGAGGTATAACACGATACGGAGATATAACTCTTCCTATGGACGAGTCTCTTATCCTCGCTGCAGTTGATATTTCGGGCAGAGATTACCTAGGTTACTCTCTTGAAATACCCACAGAAAAAGTGGGCGATTTTGATACTGAGCTTGTAGAAGAATTTTGGCTTGGTTTTGTTAGAAACGCAAAGATCACTCTTCACATAAAACAACTCAGCGGTACAAATTCACACCACATAATTGAAGGCGCATTTAAAGCGGTAGCCAGAGCATTGGGACAGGCTGCAAGAATTGATCCTGCCTTTATAAACGAAATTCCCTCCACGAAAGGACTTCTTTAATGATAGCTATTATTGACTACGGTGTCGGTAATCTTTTTTCTCTGAAAAGCTCACTTGCATTCGTTGGTGCTGATACGGTTGTAACAAACGACCCCGATGTTATAAAAAAAGCAGATAAAATAATCCTTCCCGGTGTTGGTGCGTTCAAAGATGCCTCCGAGAAACTGTTTAACTCGGGATTATCCGATATTATTATATGTGAAGCCAAAAACGGTAAACCCCTCCTTGGCATATGTCTCGGTATGCAGATGCTTTTTGAAAAAAGCTACGAATACGGTGAATCAAAGGGGCTTGGGCTTTTAAAAGGTGAAATCAAGCCGCTTTCAGATATTGTTGACAAAGAATTGAAGATACCGCATATAGGCTGGAATTCACTAAAATTTAACGGAAAGAAGTCTCCTCTTTTTAAATACATAAACGAAGGCGATTTTGTATATTTCGTTCACTCGTATTACGCTTCGGGATGCGATGAGTCACTTATTGCAACGTCCGAATACGGTTGCGACGTAACTGCAGCGGTAGGCCTAAACAATATCTACGGTTGTCAGTTCCACCCCGAAAAAAGCGGCAACGTTGGATTAAATATACTTCGCGCATTTTGCGAGAAAGGGGGCATATAGTTTATGATTATATTCCCTGCTATTGATCTATTTGAAAATAAGGCAGTCAGACTATTTAAAGGTGACTACAATCAAATGACCGTGTATAGCACAAATCCCGTTGAAATAGCTGACGATTTTATTAAATCGGGTGCTACCCACATACATCTCGTTGACCTTGAAGGCGCAAAAGACGGCACAACTCCCAACATTGACACAATTTGCAAAATAAAAGCTCATACAAGCGCTTTTTGTGAAGTAGGCGGAGGCATTCGCTCTATGGATATCATAGATAAATATGTGCAAAAAGGTATTGACCGTGTAATATTAGGAACGGCAGCCGTTACTGATCCCGATTTTGCAAAAAGAGCTGTAGAAAAATACGATGAAAAAATTGCGATCGGTGTTGATATCAAAGACGGTTACGTAGCTGTAAAAGGTTGGACCGAAAAATCCTCTCTTGACGCATTTGATTTCTGCATAAATATGCAATCTATCGGTATAAAAACCATAATTTGCACGGATATATCAAAAGACGGCGCCATGAAAGGCACAAACCACGAACTATACGATAATTTATCAAAGAAACTCAATATGCAAATAATCGCATCGGGCGGAGTTTCTTCCATCGACGACGTTAAGAGACTTTCTGACAAGAACATTTACGGAGCAATTATCGGAAAAGCTTACTATACAAAAGCTATTGATCTAAAGGAAGCTATCGAGGTGGCAAAATGACAACAAAAAGAATTATTCCCTGCCTTGATGTAAAAAACGGACGCGTTGTTAAAGGTGTTAATTTTGAAGGATTAAACGACGTTTCCTCTCCCATTGAACTCGCTAAATATTATAGCGACAATGGAGCCGACGAGCTTGTTTTTTATGATATTACCGCTTCGTTTGAAGAAAGAAAACTATTTTCCGACATTCTTTGCGAAGTTGCAAAAACTATATTTATTCCGCTTACGGTCGGTGGAGGTATAAATACCGTCGATGACTTCGATAGAGTTCTAAAATGCGGAGCCGATAAAGTCAGCGTTAACTCAGGCGCTATTAAAAATCCCGATCTCGTATACGAAGCCGCAAAACTTTACGGTGATCAGTGTGTAGTTTTATCCGTAGACGTCAAACGCGTTGATGGTGTGTTCAGCGTATTTTCCAAAGGAGGACGCGAAAACACAGGTATGGAAGCTATTGAGTGGATAAAAAGATGCTATAACAACGGCGCGGGAGAAATCGTTGTAAACTCTATTGACACCGATGGAGTAAAAAAAGGTTTTGACCTTGAAATGCTTGATAAAGTATGTAACGCCGTATCTATTCCCGTTATTGCATCAGGCGGAGCGGGCAATAAACAGCATTTTGTTGATCTGTTTAAAACACTTCCAAAAGTTGATGCCGGTCTTGCAGCATCTATATTCCACTTTGGCGAAGTTGAGATCAATGACCTAAAAAAAGAACTCTCTGCAAACGGAATTTGTATGAGACTGTAATATTTTATTTAATCTGTTAAAAGAAGGTAAAAGTTATGATCAATATCAATGAACTTAAATTTGACGAAAAAGGACTTATCCCCGCTATTGTTGTAGATGCCAAAACAAAAAAAGTTTTAACCTTGGCATATATGAATAAAGAAAGTCTTCAGATATCTATAGAAAAAGGCCTAACGTGTTTTTACAGCCGTTCGAGACAATGCTTATGGCTGAAGGGTGAAACAAGCGGAAATTATCAACATATCGTTTCAATTACCGCTGACTGTGATAAAGATGCATTAACCGTTATGGTTGAACCCGACGGTCCGGCTTGTCACCTCGGCACTACTTCATGTTTTGAAAATCCCGTTTGGGAAAGCGATGAACTTCACGAATTTTCTCTTGAAGGTCTTATGAAGCTTATTGAAGGAAGAAAGCTTGACAAAAAAGAAGGTTCATATACAACATATCTTTTTGAAAAAGGTCTTGATAAGATCTTAAAGAAGGTCGGAGAAGAATGTACTGAAGTTATTATCGGCGCCAAAAATGACGATAAAAAAGAAACAATTTACGAAATTGCAGACTTAACCTATCACGTTATGGTTCTTATGATCGAAATGGGAATTTCACTTGAAGATATTCATAATGAACTTGCTTCACGCCACGTAATTGATAAAAAAGTAAAACAGGAGAAAATGACGAAATGATCTTGTGCGATCTGCATATGCACACAACGTTTTGTGACGGCAAAAATACACCCGAACAAATGATACTCTCGGCTATTGACAAGGGGCTAAAGGTAGTTGGTCTGTCCGGTCATTCCTATACAGGAATTGATTCTGTCTTTGGAATGAGTAAAGATAATCTTCAGCAATATTTTGATAATATAACTTCCCTAAAAAGTAAATATGCAGATAAGATAAAAGTTCTGCTTGGCATTGAACAAGATAGTTTCGCGCCTATTCTCGATATAAATTTTGACTACAAGATAGGCAGTGTGCATTATGTACTAAAAGATGGTAATTATCTTGGTGTTGACCATTCGGAACAAATATTGATCACTGACGTGAATAAGTATTACAACGGTGACATATACTCCTACGCTGAAGACTATTACAAACAAGTTGCAAACGTAATAAAAGACACTAATGCTGACATTATCGGTCATTTCGACCTTATTACAAAATTTAACGAGGGATATAAACTCTTTGACGAAGCAAACGAAAGATATGTTAATGCATATAAAAAGGCGATAGATGAGTTAATCCCATACGGAAAACCATTTGAAATCAACACAGGCGCTATTTCAAGAGGATACAGAACCGCTCCCTACCCTTCAGTTCCGATCATGAAATATATAAAAGAAAAAGGCGGAAAGTTTATCTTATCAAGCGACAGTCATTCTGCTGAAAATATTTCTTTTAAATTTGATGTGTGCGAACAATTAGCCAAAGAAATAGGTCTTAGTTTGATAGACACAATATAAAGCAAAAACAGACAACATTTTTGTTGTCTGTTTTTTATTTATTTTACAAAATCGAACTCAAAATCGTACATACTTACCGTATCTCCGTCTTTTACCCCGCGTTCTTCAAGTTTTTCGAACACTCCTGCATTCTTAAGCACTTTCTGGAAATACATAAGCGATTCATAATCGTCAAAATTGATCGAACCCATAAGTTTATAAATCCAATCAGCTTCAACAACGTAAGTACCGTTTACATTCTTTATCAATATATCATGATTACTCTTATCATCAACAGCAATATTTTCCGGGAAATATTCCGTATCATAGATGGTTAAAGGCGGCAGTTCTTTGAGCACGTCGGCTGTCATATGAACAAGCTCCTTGACGTTCTTTCCGGTAAGCGCGGAAATATATATAAGATCATAACCGTTTTCTTTTACAAACTTTTCAAAAGCATTTTTGTCAAACTCGCCCTCTTCACTCATATCGCACTTATTGGCAGCTATAATCTGAGGTCTGTTTGCAAGATCTTCGCTGTATTCGGCTAGTTCGGCATTTATCTTGTTGATATCATCAATAGGATCACGTCCACTCATTCCCGATACGTCAACAACGTGAATAAGAAGTCTGCATCTGTCTATATGTCTCAGAAAATCATGTCCGAGACCTGCTCCTTCAGCAGCCCCCTCGATTATTCCGGGAATATCTGCCGCAACAAACGATCGCTCTTCCCCTGCATCAACAACACCTAAATTAGGTGAAAGTGTTGTAAACTCATAGTTCGCGATCTTGGGCTTTGCCGCACTGATTTTAGACAAAAGCATAGATTTTCCGACGTTTGGAAATCCGACTAAACCTACGTCTGCCAACATTTTCAGCTCAAAAACAACTTCTTTTTCTTCTCCCTTGATGCCGCTCTTGGCAAATCTCGGAATTTGTCTTGTAGGTGTGGAAAAATGTCTGTTTCCCCAACCGCCTCTTCCGCCTTTACATAAAACAAAGGGCTCTGATGAAGACATATCCTTTATTACTTTACCGCTTTCAGCATCGCGAATTACCGTACCGGGCGGAACTTTAAGTATCAAATCATCTGCCGTCTTACCGTGAAACTTTGATTTCATACCGTCTCCGCCATTATCAGCTATAAATTTTTTATGGTACTTATAACGTAAAAGCGTATTTTCTCCCTCGTCGATCTCAATAACGATATTACCACCGTTACCGCCGTCTCCACCGTCGGGACCGCCGTGAGAAACGTACTTTTCTCTCCTGAAGGACACAGCACCGTTACCGCCGTCTCCCGCTTTTACATATAATTTAACCTTATCAATTATCATTGGTCGTCACCTGCCTTAATTAGCCTTGAGCATATCCATTAATTGTTGCTCGTCTATAATTTTAACCCCTAAAGTCTGTGCTTTGGTTAATTTACTTCCTGCATCGTCACCCGCTAATACGTAATCTGTTTTTTTAGACACGGATGATGATATTTTTCCGCCATAGCTTTCGATCAAGCTTCCAGCCTCATCTCTTGACATCGTGGGCAATTTACCTGTCAAAACAAACGTTAAGCCGGATAGAATATCACCCTTTGTTTCCTCTTCCTCAAACGATGTGACAACGTTGAAAAATTTCAGATCGTCTATGATCTCTTTTGTTTTTTCGTGAGAAAAGAAATTGACTATATATTCTGCAGATACTTCGCCTATATCGTTTATCTCGGTCAATTCTTCTTTGTTTAAAGAGAAGAACGCATCAATGTTTTTGTATTTTTTAGCTAAAACGTTGGCTGCAACTTCTCCAACTTGACGAATACCCAAAGCATACAAAAGCCTTGCCAATCCTGATTCTTTTGACTTTTCAATAGATGATATAATATTATCTGCAGATTTTTCTCCCATTCTTTCAAGGGATGCTATTTTATCTTTTTTAAGTCTGTATATATCAGCTATGCCGTTCAACATGCCGTTTTTATAAAACAGCTCAATTATTTGAGGTCCCATTCCGTCTATATTCATAGCGCCCTTCGAAACAAAGTGCTCAATAGTCCTCAAAAGCTGAGCCGGACATTCTGCATTAGTACATCTATAATCGGCTTCATTTTCTTCTTTAAATACAGCCTCGCCGCACGAAGGACAGTTTTTTGGCATAGTATATTCAGCTAAATTTTTCGGTCTTTTATCAAGGTTAACCCTGTCAACCTCGGGAATTATATCTCCGGCCTTGTGCACAAAAACAGTATCGCCGATCCTTATATCTTTTTCTCTGATATAATTTATATTGTGCAACGTTGCACGGCTCACAGTCGAACCCGCAAGTTTAACAGGTTTTAAAACTGCATTGGGAGTAAGCACACCCGTTCTGCCCACCTGTATAACAATATCAAGTAACTCTGTCTCTTTTTCTTCGGGAGGGTATTTGTATGCTACCGCCCATTTGGGTCTGTTTCCGACTTCTCCAAGTACATCTCTTACTGCAATATTATCTGCCTTTACAACAGCACCGTCTATATCAAAAGGCAGATCGTCTCGCATACTTCCGATATATGAAATATGGGACTTGATGGCTTCAATTTCATCAGTAACCAAAGTGAACGGTAATACTTTAAATCCTAATTCCTTCAAAAATTCAAGCGATTCGCTGTGTTTTTCAAAAAACTTGTCACAAGCTTGAACGTTAAATATAAAAATATCCAACATTCTTTTAGCCGTTATTTTCGAATCAAGCTGACGGAGTGATCCTGCTGCAGCATTTCTCGGATTTGCAAATTTTTCTTTTTCAGAACGTTCTGCATTTATCTTTTCAAATGCGCCTCTCGGCATAAACACTTCACCGCGTACCTCAAGATGTCCTTTATAATCAATGGTAAGAGGAATGGATTTTATCGTCTTTATATTTTGAGTTACGTTTTCTCCGACAATACCATCACCTCTTGTCGCGCCCCTTATAAGCTCTCCGTTATCATATACAAGCGATACGGAAAGTCCATCTATCTTAGGCTCAACTGAATAGTACATCTTATCATTCTTATCATAAAAAGCAACAAGCTCTTCAAATGAGAAAACGTCGCTTAAACTTCCCATCGTCACATCGTGTTTAACTTTTTCAAATTTATCAAGCGCCTGTCCGCCAACGCGTTGGGTAGGCGATGTAGATTTCTTAAATTCGGGATATTGCTCCTCTAAATTCTCAAGCTCTCTGAATAACATATCGTATTCATAGTCGGATATTTCGGGGTTGTCTTCAACATAATACTTACGGCTGTGATATTCCAAAGTTTTTCTCAAATATTCGATCCTCTCGGCAATATTCATAATAAATCCCCCTCTCGTCTGTTATTCAGAATTAAATAAATAAAGTAACATATACGATTATACTCATAAAGTCCGTTGACAATACAAAATATATCTGTTATAATAATAACATAATTATAACTATTTTGCAATAAAAAAACAAAAGAAAGAGGCGTTTTAATGAAAACTAAAGCAGTCAGATTATACGGCGTTAATGATTTACGTCTTGAAGAATTTGAACTTCCTAAAATAAAAGAAGACGAAGTGTTGGTCGAAATTGTTTCCGACAGTATCTGTATGTCTTCATACAAAGCCGCTATTCAGGGCGCAGGACACAAAAGAGTGCCTAACGACGTTGCGGAAAATCCCATTATTATCGGCCATGAATTCTGCGGTAAGATCGTAGAAGTAGGCGAAAAATGGAAAAATAAATATAAAGCAGGAGATAAGTTTACAATTCAGCCTGCAATCAACTATCAGGGCAAACTTGATGCTCCCGGTTATTCATATCAGTACTGCGGAGGCGCATCTCAGTACGTTATTCTTCCCCACGAAGTAATGGATATGGATTGTCTCCTTCCCTATGAAGGCGATGCATACTTCTATGGCTCATTAGCAGAACCTATGTCTTGTATAATCGGTGCTTACCACGCTCAGTACCACACAACTAACGGCGTATACGTTCACGATATGGGTATCAAAAAAGGCGGAAAACTCGCTATTATGGCTGGTGCAGGTCCTATGGGTATGGGCGCTATTGACTACGCTATTCACGTTGATCCCCGTCCTTCTCTCGTAGTTGTAACAGATATTGATAACGCAAGACTTAACAGAGCAGCTGAAATTATTACTGTTGAAGATGCTGCTAAAAACGGAGTTAAGCTTGTATACGTAAACACAAACGAATATGAAGATGCCGATGCTTATCTTATGAGTCTCACAGACGGAACAGGATTTGACGATATTTTCGTATTCGCACCTGTTAAACCCGTTGTTGAAATGGGCGACAGACTTCTCGGACGCGACGGCTGTCTCAACTTCTTTGCAGGACCCGTTGATCCTAAGTTCTCTGCTAACTTCAACTTCTATAACGTTCACTACACATCAACTCACATCGTAGGAACAAGCGGCGGTAACACAGACGATATGAACGAATCGAACACTCTTGCTCACAAGGGTATAATTGATCCTTCTTGTATGATCACACACATCGGCGGTCTTGATGCTGTTGTTGACACAACACTCAATTTACCTAAGATCCCCGGCGCTAAGAAACTTATTTACACACACAAATCAATGCCCCTTACAGCTCTTGCTGATTTCGAAGAGCTTGGTAAGACAGACGTATTCTATGCTGATCTTGCAAAGATTATTGCAAAAAACAACGGACTTTGGTGCGCTGAAGCTGAAAAATACGTTCTCGACAACGCAAAGAATATATAATTCTTTACTACAAAAATATAATAGAAGGCTTTACTGCAAGGCCTTCTATTTTTTATTTTCGTTTAAAAAGAAAAAGACCGACATATAATAAATATCGGTCTATAATTTTTTATTTAATCCACGCTTCAAGGCGGTTGATGTTAAATCCTTTTTCCGAAAAATTCTTCTCATACTCTGTCATTATATTATCTTCAGCAAATTCACTGTTATGAAGGTCGTATGTTACGTTCTTTAAATTCCAATTATCAAGAGTAAACTGCTCAAGAGAAAATTCAAACAATCCTATATTATCCGTTTTGAAAAAGACAGCCCCATCCGGTTTTAATATACTTCTATAAACATCAAGGAAAGTCTTGTATGTAAGTCTTCTCTTATAATGCTTAGCTTTAGGCCACGGATCAGAAAAATTAAGATATATCAGATCTACCGAATTTTCTCCAAAAAGTTCTGTTAACTCCTTCGCGTCACATATCATAAATCTGATATTCTTTATATCACGTTCTTTTGCCTTCTCTGCTGCTAACAAAATAACGTCCGGCACCTTTTCTACCGCTATATAATCAATATCGGGATTTTTTTCCGCATTTTCAATTATAAATTTCCCTTTTCCGCAACCGATTTCAACAAACGTCTTTTTATCGGGGGAAAGTATAGGTTTTTCTATAAAATATTCACTTACCGCCTCAAGCCTCTTCTCGCCGTTTTTCTTTTTTCTCGCTCTCATATATTTATCCTCATTTCATTATCGAATATACATATATTTTTTATGATTTACAAGCAACTAGATTATTGCAATTTTCAAATTATGTGTTATAATAGTATTATAACATAAATTTTGACTTAAAACAACATTTTACCGTAATTTTTCAGGAGGTTTAATATAAAGTGGAAAAGTTTATCTTTTTAGCAACAATAAGAGACAGACTTATACAAATGAATCTGACTGATGAAGCAGCCGATAAACACGTAAAAATATTTGAAAATTGTTTAAAAGGAAAATCTGCTGACGAAATAGACAAAATAATCGAAAGCGCCGGCGGAGTAGAAGGCATCTTAAAATCAATTGAAAATCTTGAAAAAGCAAAAAACAAAAAGAAAACAGACGTTCAAACCGATAATATAAACACAGTATCAGAAGAACCGACTTCTCCTATTGAAGAACCTCAGTCGTCTGATATAGTTGCGGAAGAACCCGAAAATCTTACTTTTGATGATATCACTGATGATATGACTCAAGAAATTGAAAAATCTCCGGATATTGACGAGCATATAAAAGAAGCTGAATTTATCACTGCTGAACTTGAAAAGACGACGATAAACGAAGTGGTTGCTCCCGCCGAAGACGAAAAATTTGAACTTGACATTTCGGAATATGATTTTGAAAAGTTCTTTGCTGAAAAACTTACACTTCCGGAAAAATGGATCAAAAAACTTAAAGAAAAGTTAAGTCCCAACGCTTACAAGGCAACATTACCTCTTGCTGTTATAATATATATAGCTTGGTATGCCGTTGTGTTGTCACTTTTCCCTTTACTTTTACTTTCGGCAGTCGCTTGTTCATTAGCATATATTGCAATCATCGTTTGCGGAATTATTTTTGCTCTTATACCGATCGGTTTCGGAATTTATATGTGCTTTAAAAACCCCACTATCGGTATGTACGAAATCGGAATAGGAATTACAGTATGCGGCTCTACTATGCTAACAGGGATACTTTTGTACAATTACGTTAAAAGACTTGTTCCCTTCCTTTTCCGCCAATTAAAAATCTTGTTTGCCTATACAATAAGAATAACAAAAAAATATTTCCAATTCACAAAAAAGGAGGAAAAATAATTTATGAAAAAGACGTCTATATTTTTCCTCATAATCTCAGTAGCTCTTATAATTACGGGAAATGTTTTGCGCAACAATGCAATTAAAGCGGCTGAAAAAAATGATCTCAAACTTTTCCAGCAAACTCTTAATGACAACAACGATCTCGTAGAAAAAATCGACTTTCCTGCAGATGATACCAATAAGATCAACTTATCACTTATTAACACGGATATAAACATTATCGGTGGCGCTGATGAATGTTACGCCGAGATAGTAAATTTAAACTCGATCGAATATTCAGCATACGTAAACAACCGCTCGTTCAACATAGACAGTGATATTATATCTGCTATGGTTGGACGTGCTGAAGGCGGTAAGATCAGCTTCAACGGAGTAAGAGATTATTTAAGATTTGACAAACATAACACCGAAAAAGCAGTTAATATCTATGTTACAAATGATTCTGCCGTAAAAATATTTAACATCAAATTAGAAAACGGCAACGTTAACATAAAGAATATGGCAGACAAGGTCTGTGACTTTACTGTAACGCTTGATACCGGAAACGTTTCTGTTGTCGACACTGCTAAGATCTCCCTTCTTGATGTTGAGATCAAAAACGGTAACGTTGACATAGATAACTCCTATATCCTTAACACCGATATTTCCATCGAAAACGGTAACATAGACTTTAAAACTCAGTCTAACATTATTTACGATTACTCAATTAAAAACGAAGCCGGTAAAATCAATATCAACTCAGAAGAATATAAAGGCAAGTACGAAACAACAAACGAAACGCCTAACGGTCAGTTCGTTTCGTATGTCGGCGTAGGAAATACGACCGTAACATTACTTGAACCAATTACTGATAATTGAGATAACACAAAAAGTGAATAATTTTTTTAATTCTGTCAATCATAATAATGCTCAAATTTTAAAAATTAAGGAGCTGAAAAAAAATGCTTGACAGAATTTCTCTTATATTGCTTATTGTCGGCGGTCTTAACTGGGGCAGTGTCGGTCTTTTCAGATTTGATATTGTAAGTTGGCTTTTTGGCGGACAAGCTGATTTAGTAAGCAGAATTATTTACACATTGGTCGGACTTTCTGCCCTCTGGTGTGTTTCTCTTCTTTTCAGAAGACGAGAGGACATTTTTGAAGAAAACTAAAAATAATGGAGTGTACGGCAACACCGTACACTCCATTATTTTATATATCAATTATTTCATACAGTTCAAGAAGTCTTGCTTCAAGCTCTTCTTTTTTCTCCCACAATTCTGCCGATCTTACATAATCGGTCGCACTCTCTTCTATCTCAACTTCAATTTCTTCAAGCAGCTTCTCGATTTTATCTGCCTCTTCTTTTGCAAGTTTAAGTTTTCTTTCAGCCTTTCTTATCTCTGCTTGCTCTTTTTTGCTTTGCAAATAGTTTTCTTTTGACGTTGTTACAATCTGTTCTCTTGTTACCTCTGCTTGAAATTGTTCTTTTCCTTTTTTGTATCTGCAAAACTCATCATAAGTACCGATAAAATCCGAAACTTTACCATTATCAAAATCAAGAATACGATTTGCAAGTTTCGACAAAAAGTATCTGTCGTGAGTTACAGCTATGATCGTACCGTCAAAAGCAAGAAGTGCATTTTCAAGCGCCTCGCGCGAATTAATATCCAAATGGTTGGTAGGTTCATCAAGAATAAGCACGTTCATTTTTGAAAGTATAAGCTTACATAACGTTAGTCTTGCTTTCTCGCCACCACTCAGCATTGAAACTTTTTTCACAATATCGTCACCCTTAAAAAGAAAGAGTGCTAACGCATTTCTTACCTCGGTCTGAGTAAGGTTTTCATATGTACTCCACAGTTCCTCGAGTACAGTATTATCTTCGTTAAGTTCCTGATTTTCCTGATCATAATATCCGACCTTAACGTTATATCCGTATTCCATCTTTCCGTCATCAACACGAAGTCTGTCAGCTAAAATTTTTATCAACGTCGACTTGCCGCAACCGTTGTGACCTGTAATAAACACGTGCTCTCTCTTATGAATTTCAAAACTTACGTCCGAGAACAACACCTTATTACCAAAGCCCTTTGATATACCGGTTACCTTCAAGACATCGTTTCCGCTTTCGGTTGACGATGTAAATTTAAATCTTATACTTTCGGGCAAATTTTCGGGACGGTCTATCTTCTCCATCTTATCGAGCATTTTTTGTCTGCTCTCTGCGGCAATAATATTTCTTTCCCTGTTCCAACGTCTTTGCTGTTCAATATAACTTTCTATTCTTGCTATTTCTCTTTGTTGGTTTTTATAGTGTCTTTCCTGAATCTCGCGGTCTACTTTTTTCTGTTCGGTAAATGAAGTATAATTTCCGTTATATATCTTACCGTTACCGTTTTCTATTTCAAGAATCTTATTAACGGTCCTATCAAGAAAATATCTATCATGAGAGATCATTAACACTGTCTTCTTATAATTCTTTAAAAAATCTTCAAGCCATTCAACAGAATATGTGTCAAGGTGGTTGGTAGGCTCGTCAAGCAACATAATATCAGGCTCTTTTAAAATAAGGCGAACCATAGCAAGTCTGGTCTTTTGTCCACCGCTCAGCTTTGAGATTTTTGTATCCCACATACTTTCATCAAAGCCCATAAACTTCAAAGTTCCCTTTACTCTACCCCTGAACTCAAATCCGCCCTCTTTGGTAAACTCATCGTGAAGAATTGCAAATTTTTCAGCGAAATCACCATTCCCCTTTTCAAGTTCAAGCCTCATATATTCAAGCTGTTTTTCTTTCTCTATGAGTTCATTTTTAGACAGCAATATCTCATTAATTACAGTTCCGCCCTCGTCAAAAGCGTTTTCCTGAGAAAGAACGCCAAGCGTTTTATCCTTTGCAATATAAACGTTTCCCTCGCTTGGAACGTATTCTCCGGTAATTATTCGAAACAGCGTAGTTTTTCCCGCGCCGTTTACACCTACGATACCGAGTTTATCTCCTTCGTTAAGAGCAAACGAGACTTTCTTAATTATCTCATCGCTGCCAAAGGTCATATTAATATTTTCACACGAAATACTAATCATTTAATTCTCCGTAAAAAAAGGGCTTAAATATCATAAAGCCCTATTTTTGTTTAATTATTATTCAGCGTCAGCTTCTTCTGTTTCTTCAACTTCTTCAGCCTGCTTTGCGCCGCACTTGGGACAAAAGTCCATCCCCTTTTCAAGTTTAACTCCGCATTTATCGCAAACTTTTGTATCCTTGAGAAGATTTATCTGTGCACTGAGCTTTTCGATTTCAACTATGCTCTTTTCGATCTTGTCATAAGCAAGTGAAATTGCATTCTCGTCGTTTTCCGACGTTTTCATCTGAGTGTAATAAATTTCACCAAGTTTTTTGTATGCATCTTCAAGTCTGCTCTTTTCACGCATCAAATTAAACTTAACCTTTGTAATTTCGGTATACTTTTCGGTTTCCTTCGCCGTATAATTTGCAGCCTTTGTTACCTTCTTGTAAAACTTATCCCAAAATTCCATAATAACACTCCTTTATTGATTATTTATCCATTTACAGTATAACAAATTTTATCTTTATTGTCAATAATTATATATCCGCCTCAGCAAGATACTCATTACCGTGAAGTGTGATAAATTTCTTTCTTTCAGCAAGATTATCTCCCAAAAGTGTATCAAAAATTCTTTCTGTTTCCTCAGCGTTTGCAGGTTCTACCTTTACAAGTCTTCTTGTCGCGGGGTTCATGGTAGTCTGCCACATCATATCGGGTTGGTTTTCACCAAGTCCCTTTGAACGCTGAACTGTGTATCTTGATTTACCCAAATTCTTGATTATCTCATTCTTCTCTGCTTCGTTATAAGCAAAATAAATATCGTCACCGCATGAAATTTCAAATAGTGGGGACTCTGCTATATATACTTTTCCCTCTTTAATAAGCGTAGGAAGAAGTCTGTAAAACATAGTCAAGATCAAAGTTCTGATCTGGAAACCGTCTTCGTCAGCATCCGTACATATAATAATTTTTGACCAATTCAACGACTCTAAATCAAAAGGAACAACATCACCTTTTACTTTAGTTGTAATTTCGACTCCACATCCTATAACTTTAAGCAGATCCACTATGATATCATTTTTAAATATCTTGTCATAAGTGCTTTTTAAGCAGTTAAGAGTTTTTCCTCTGACCGGTATAATAGCCTGATACTCAGCATTTCTGCCGAGCTTACAAGAACCCATAGCCGAGTCACCCTCTACTATATAGAGTTCGCGTCTCGTTCCGTCCTTTGTTCTGCAATCAACGTATTTTTCAACGCGATTTGCAATATCCATTGTGCCGCTAAGCTTCTTCTTAAGGTTAACCCTTGTCTTTTCTGCATTTTCTCGGCTTCTTTTGTTAACCAAAACCTGATTGGCAAATCTCTCTGCCTCGATCTGTTTTTCCTTGAAATAGACCTCAAGTTTGCTCTTCAAGAAATTTGTCATACTTTCGGCAATAAAAGGATTGCTTATTGCCTTTTTTGTTTGGTTAGCGTAAGACGTTTGCGTTGAAAAGCTGTTTGAAACAAGAACCAAACAATCCTCAATATCATTAAAGCTTATCTTGCTTTCATTCTTGAGGTATTTACCGCTGTTCTTTAAAAATTTATCAATTTCATATACAAAAGCATTCTTTACAGCCTTATCAGGCGAACCGCCATGCTCAAGAAAACTTGAGTTATGATAATACTCAATAATATTTGACGTATTCGATGAACAAAAAGCGATCTCAGCCTTAAGCTTATAATCGTCTTTGTCCTCTCTGTCACGTCCCTCGTCCTCATAGCTCCAGATCACAGGCTGAGTAAGCGGATTTTCTCCTGCAAGTTCAACAACGTAATCAGCAATACCGTTCGGATAAACAAACTCAAAATTTTCAAACTTCCCCTCTTCGGTCTCGTAGTACAATTCAAACTTTATGCCCGAATTTACCACCGACTGTTTTTTAAGCATCTCGGTAAAAAACTCAAGAGGGATATTTATATCCGTAAAAACTTCAATATCAGGACGCCATTTTATAATAGTACCGTGTTTTTTCTCTCGTTTTTCTATTTCTCTAACTGTAAATTTCCCCGAAGGCTTACCTTTTTTGAAGTTCATTTCGGAAACTTCTTTTCCATTAAAAGAACGAACCTTCATATATTCGGAAGAATACTGTGTAGCGCAAGCACCAAGACCGTTCGTACCCAACGAATATTCGTAAGCGCCGTCGGTATTATTGTTATACTTACTTCCCGCATACAATTCGCAGTAAACCAATTCCCAGTTATAACACTTTTCTTTTTCGTTATAACCCATAGGGACGCCGCGTCCAAAGTCTTCGATCTCAATTGACTTGTCGGCAAATACGGTAATTATTATCCTGTCACCGTAACCTTCTCTTGCCTCGTCAACGGCATTGGACAGAATTTCAAAAACAGAATGTTCGCAACCCTCAAGCCCGTCGGAACCAAATATAACCGCCGGTCTTAATCTTACTCTGTCCGCACCTTTCAGCGCAGATATGCTGTTGTTGTCATAGCTCATTCTTTTTTCTGCCATTTACTGCCTCCAAAAAAATAGAAATTGTGGTTTTTACGAATGAATTCCCACGAAACTATACAAATTATTATATATTTCTTTTGATATTTTGTCAAGGTTATTTTCCCCAGCACCCTTGTAAACTGCTATTTATGTGTTATAATATAAAAAATAAGATAATAATATTATAGGGGAAAGTTATGCTTAATACAATGATCGAAACTTTAAAATTAGCATCTGAAATTATGCTTCAAGCTCAAAACATTGACGAAAACACCGACAAAAAAGGTGACAGAAATTTCGTTACTGTCTACGACAGAAAGGTTCAAGCGTTTATAAAAAACAAACTGCAAGAAAAATATCCTGATATAAAATTTATGGGTGAAGAAGATGACTGTAACAATATAGATCCTTATTCGGACACCTGCTTTATATGCGATCCTATCGACGGAACAGCAAACTTCAGAAGAACGTACAAACACAGCGCTATTTCCCTAGCTCTATGCGAAAACGGAGAAGTTACCATAGGTGTCGTAATACAGCCGTACTTAAATGAAATATTTTACGCAGAAAAAGGAAAAGGCGCATACTTAAACGGAGATAAAATTCACGTTTCTGATAACGAATTAAAAAATTCATTCGTTTCGTTTGGCACATCTCCCTATTACCCCGACCTTTTAGAAAAGACGGGCAAAATAATATCAAAAATACTTGTCGATTGTGAAGATATAAGAAGAACGGGATCAGCGGCACTTGATCTTTGTTATACTGCCTGCGGAAGACACGATCTTTTTTTCGAATACAGTCTTTTTCCTTGGGATTATGCGGCAGGAAGTCTTATCATAACTGAAGCAGGCGGTATTGTTACCGACTTTAATCAAAACACACTCCCCTTAAACAAACGAACACCCGTTATTGCCGGTAATAAAAATGTATATAAAGAGTTTTTTGACAAAAACTACTTTATATGAATACAAATCCTCTTAAATATAAATCTTATATAGCATACGTAAAACACTACGGAAAACACACTCCTTTTATTGCCAAAATATATTATATATTCAAATTTTTCAGAAAATATATATTAGTCGGCAAAATATTCAGATATGCAAAAATCATATTCCTTTGGTTAGAGACAGGGACTTTTTTTCTTCTATTTGCTACGGTGTTTATTATTCTTTTACCGATAATTATTTTAATTCTTTTGGGGCTTTATTTATACACATTATCTATACATCGGAAATACAACAAAATTTTCGCCCTAAAAATACAGGATACACTTTTTGAAGTAACTTTTTTAGAGAATGAAAAAAGTATTGAAAATAACTATAAAACAACATCAAACACTCTAAAAATAATCGTTATAAAATCCCCATTTACTCAACTTCATTCGGCTGTAAAAAAAGCTGCAGACAACACCTATATAATTAGTCTGTATTATTTTTATTCTCTAAAAAGAAAAGTCCTCGACAAACACCCTAACAACGTTACCTATCTGTCCTAAAGGAGATAATTTATGAAAAAAGCTTTTTCTGTTTTTCTTATATCTTTATTTGCTCTGCTCTTATGTTTCGGTTGCAAAAAACATGACCAACCACCGTTAGTCAATGAAACAGATACAGATGTAACCACCGTAAATGAAACCGATACTCCAAAACAAGACATAGAAACAGAAAAAGATCCTCAAAAAATAATAACCAATTATAAAGATATGAAAGCTATTTGGCTTTCTCAATTTGACCTGGTATCTGTTTACACTGACGGGAACAAACAAAGAGACAAAGACGATTATAAAAAATTAATATCAAGTGTTTTGTCAAACATATACAATTTGGGTTTTAACACCGTAATAGTTCAGGTTCGTCCTTATGCAGACAGCTTTTTCCCGTCGGAAATTTTTCCGCCGTCAAGGTACGTTACAGCAGATTACGCCTATGATTTTGAATATGATCCGATAAAGATCTTAGTTGAAGAAGCCAAGAAATACGCTCTCTCCGTTCATGCCTGGATAAATCCTCTTCGTTGTATGAAAATAGATGAAATAGAACTTATTGATAACAAATACGTTATCAAACAATGGTATTTAAATGATGAATACAATGGTAAATTCATTGTAAAAGTAAACGATAGATTCTACCTCAACCCCGCCTACAGCGAAACCAGAAAACTTATTTGCGACGGAGTAGATGAAATGATAAAAAACTATTCGTTTGACGGTATCCATATGGATGATTATTTCTATCCTACGACAGATAAGAGTTTTGATTTTTCATCTTACAAAGAATATAACGAAAATGAAAACACCATAACGCTAAAACAGTTCAGATATAACTGCTTAAATGAACTGATATCAAGCATATATTCAACGGTAAAGCAAAACGATCACGATATTCTGTTTGGCATAAGTCCCGATGCAAATATTGAGACGACCACAGAAAAATCGTATGCCGACGTATATACGTGGTGTGAAAACGAGGGATATATTGACTATATTTGTCCGCAGGTATATTACGGATTTGAACACCAGACTCACCCTTTTGATAAAATAGCAGATATGTGGTCAAACATTATAAAGAACGATAGTGTTAAACTTGTAATGGGACTTACTCTCGGAAAAGCATACACAAAGATAGACCAATGGGCAGGTAGCGGTAAAAATGAATGGAAGAACAATACCGATATTCTCAAAAAAAGTCTCCTATACACAAAAGAAATCAATAACTGCAAAGGTATATCGATCTTTAGTTATCAATACTTTTATGACGCAAAAACAAACATAATCGTAA
Source organism: Eubacteriales bacterium (assembly GCA_045126815.1). Taxonomy (GTDB): domain Bacteria; phylum Bacillota; class Clostridia; order Oscillospirales; family CAG-272; genus RGIG1995. Next base: position 11,705 of record JBGVPD010000001.1, on the reverse strand, counting down.
ATGAGACTTTGTCCGAAGTTAATAATCTCATCCCTATTTTAAAAGAGATTTCATGGAATTAGTGTATAACTATTGAAAGAATTGACGTAATATGGTATAATATTATGAAGAAAAAACACGTATAAACACAACTAAAAACAGAAAGACAGTAAATTATGGAAAAACTGAGAAATAAAAAAGGCTTTATATGTGACATGGACGGTGTCATTTATCACGGCAATAATCTTTTGCCGGGGGCGAAAGAATTTGTAAAATGGCTTACTGAGAACGAAAAAAACTTCTTATTTTTGACAAATGCTAGTAACAGAACACCTCAAGAATTACGCCAAAAGCTTCTAAGAATGGGACTTGACGTTGAAGCTTCGCACTTTTATACGAGCGCTCTCGCAACTGCAAAATTTCTCCAGCTTCAAAGCCCCGGTTGCTCTGCATTCGTTATCGGTGATGCAGGTTTATATAATGCTTTACACGATGCAGGAATCACAATGAACGATATTGATCCCGACTACGTCGTAATAGGCGAAACTGCACAATACAACTACGAAAACATAACAAAAGCTATGAGACTCGTTATGAACGGCGCTAATCTTATCGGCACGAATACCGATTTGACAGGTCCATCGGAGACAGGCCCTATCCCTGCTTGTCGAGCTCTTGTTGCTCCCATTGAAAGAACAACAGGCAAACAAGCTTATTACGTAGGCAAGCCTAATCCCCTTATGATGAGAACGGGACTTCGCATACTCGGCGTTCACTCAGAAGATACGGCTATGATCGGAGATAGAATGGACACGGATATCATAGCAGGAATTGAAAGTGGCATCGACCCTATTCTTGTGCTCACAGGAGTTACAAATCTCTCTAATATCAAGCAATATCCCTACCGCCCAAGACTTATACTAAATTCTATCGGAGATATTCCCACGAAGTAAAGGAGATACATAAATATGAGTTCAGCAGATATCGCATTTATTAACACATGTAAAGATATTCTTGAAAACGGAACTTGGGTTAAAGACGAAAAGGTACGTCCCCACTGGGAAGACGGAGAACCCGCCTATACTATCAAAAAGTTTGGTGTTATAAACCGTTACGACCTTTCAAAAGACTTCCCTCTTATCACTCTCCGTCCTATATCATTTAAAGCCGCTGTTGACGAAATTCTTTGGATATGGCAGAAAAAATCAAATAATATTAACGATCTTAATTCTCATATTTGGGACAGCTGGGCGGACGAAAACGGTTCGATCGGTAAAGCATACGGCTATCAAATGGGCGTAAAACATAAATATCGCGAAGGCGAATTTGATATGGTTGACAGAGTCCTCTATGACTTAAAGTATAATCCGTGCAGCCGCAGAATTATGACTAACCTCTATAATTTTGCCGACCTTCACGAAATGGCGCTCTACCCCTGCGCTTACAGTATGACGTTTAACGTTACCGACGGCAAACTCTGCGCAATTCTTAATCAACGTTCACAAGATATGCTTGCGGCAAACGCTTGGAACGTAGCTCAATATGCAGCTCTCGTTTTAATGTTTGCTCAGGTTTCAGGTCTTGAACCCGGAGAATTAGTTCACGTTATTGCAGACGCTCATATTTACGACAGACACATTCCCATTGTTGAAGAATTGATTAAACGTGAAGTTTATCCTGCTCCCGAAGTAATTCTTGATAAATCTATAACAAACTTCTACGATTTCACTCCCGACAGCTTTACCGTTAACAACTATGTGCACGGCGAAAAAGTTGGACGTTTCCCCGTAGCTGTTTAATTTGATTTTTTGAAAGGATAATAATTATGAAACTTATCGTTGCTGTTGATAAAGAATGGGGTATCGGTTACAAAGGCGATCTCCTTGCCCGTATTCGAGCTGACCTCTTGAATTTCAGAGACCTGACTGCAGGTAAAGTCGTCATCCTCGGTTCAAACACATTGGCAACCTTCCCCGGCGGAAAAGCTTTAAAAAACAGAACTAATATCGTTCTTCATCCTTCTCAAGATTATAAGGTTGAAAACACTACCATAGTTCACTCAATAGAAGAATTGCTCGAAGAAGTAAAAAAATATAACACAGATGACGTTTTTGTAATCGGAGGAGCAAGTGTCTACAGACAAATGCTTGAATACTGCGATACCGCATACGTTACTAAGTTTGATAAATCGTACGACAAGGACGTATATTTCCCTAATCTTGATGAAGACGAATCTTGGGAGCTTGTACATACCGGGGACATGCAAATCAGTGATCCCGAGAAAGACACAGAACCCAACTTACAATTCTACTTCACCGAATACAGAAGAAAATAACTTGCAACAAACAAGAGAGTTGGTGGGCTTCTCCCATCAACTCTCTATTGTGTTTAAACAAAAAGGACACAGTTTAAAACTTCACTGTGTCCTTTATATTTGTCTTTTATCAGAATGCCCAGTTACCTTGTTTAAAGATTTGAACTTTCTTTCCGTCAAATGTTTCGGCTACAATATCCATATCTTCAGTTCCGACCATAAAGTCAACGTGAATCATTGAATCGTTTATACCCTTTTCGTGCAATTCTTCAAGCGAATATTTATCAAAATCTTTAATAGTATTTGTAAATCCTCTTCCGAGTGCAAAGTGACAAGCAGCATTTTCATCAAACAAAGTCGTATAGAAAAGCACACCGGAATTACGAATCGGCGAATCGTAAGGAACGAGAGCGCATTCACCAAGATAAGATGCACCTTCATCCATTCCGACAAGTTTTTTCAAAAGTTCTTCGTTCTTTTCAGCCTTAACTTCAACAACCTTACCGTTTTCAAACTTAACGTAGAAATTATCTATAACTTCTCCCTGATACGACAAAGGTTTTGAAGAATAAACTATACCCTCGGCTACTCCCTTTTTAGGAGATATAAACACCTCTTCGCTCGGTATATTAGCATTAAATTCTATACCTTGAACCGTTTCGTGAGCTCCCCCTAAGAATACCGCATCTTCAATCATTCCAACCTTTAAATCGGTTCCGTTTGATGATTTATAAATCAAGTTCTTTATTCTGAGAGAGTTCAAATAATTACATTTGTCATGCAAGTTCTTATTATGTTTATCCCAAGCGGCAATAGGATCCTCATCGCAACGGGATGAATAAAGTATTGCTTCCCAAAGCTTTTCTAAAGCAACACTTTTTCTTTCATTTGGGAATACCTTTTTTGCCCAAGCAACACTTGGTACCGCTGCAATACACCACTGATATTTGTTATCCATTTGGTCACGGTAAGGTTTTGTTACTGCTCTGATAGCCTGTGTTGCCTTACTGTATTTATCTTGATTAATTCCCTTTAATCCGTCGGGATCTGCAGAATGCAAGTGGATCATAGCAGGTAAAGTTTCAAGTCTGTATTTAAGTCTTGCTTCTTGGTATTCTTCCACTCTGCTTAAATCTTTAAGAGTGCGGTATTTTACACCTAGTTTTGTTAACGGCTGATAATTCCAGTCAACTACAACTCTCTTCGCTCCTGCCTTATAACATTCCTCGGCAACGAGTGCTACAAATTCAGGTTGGTCTGTTTCGGCATTAATAACGACCTCTTGTCCCTTTTGTACGTTTACGCCAACCTTTGTTATAAGTTTTGCATAATTTCTTAACGTTCTCTTTGTCATTTTTTGTCTCCGTATCAAAATAGTTTTTTATATCTTTATTTTATGCGCTTAACTGCGTTTTTACTCGCCGTTTTATCTTTATATGCCTGTATAATTGACAAAACTTCACTTTTCGTTTCGGTCGTAAAAATATAGTGCATATCAAAAATATAATTTTTCTTTAAATCGTTAAATCTGTCTGCCATATATATCGGCACGGAATTAACAATTATTTCTCTTCCGCCTTCTTTCAGCACGGGAAAAGCAATTCTTTTTCTGTCACAAAGCATCTTCTGCCCCGTCTTTCTTTCTAACGTCATTAAAGGCACTTTTCCATAAACAATAACACTCTTTTTGCCCTTTAAATCCCTTATTTGAGCTAAAGTTAATTCAGGAGAAACTATAACGCTCTCCATATCATCAAATGAAAGCATCGTACTATTGTTATATACGTTCAATCTATAATCACCGTGAATTATAAAACCGTGTTTTTTGGCAATTTCAACGTGCCCGACATTTCCAACTAAACAATGCAAAGCGCCGTTTTCTTTTGCCTTTTTCAACATACCGTCTATTTTTTCAACTTCACTGTCAAAAATAACGGGCGGCATAATTACACCGTTTGCTTTTCCTTTTGTAAATCTGTCTAGCGGTAGATAAATTATATCAAACCAATCGGTATCGGGAATTGAGTCGGCATTATAAAATCTGGCACTTCTAGTTTTCTTTGATAATTTTTCACTGACCTTTATACTGATCTCTTCGGGCAATCTATTATCTCTGGGGGTAAAAGAAATATCTTTTGTTTCTCTTTTAACAGATACCTGTTTTACGTTTGAATATTTCGTCGCCTCTTTATCGTCAGCACTTCTGATACCAAGCATATCTCTATCTATTTTACCAACATAATAACCGTCAGAAAAGCCGCCCCTTGAAAATACAGATGCTAATCTTTCTATTTCTTTTGGACTTGCATTTCTGTTTTCGTCAAGTAGCTTTCTGTACGTACTTACAACCGAATAAACGTACGATGGAGACTTCATTCTTCCCTCTATCTTAAGAGAGGCTACGTTTGAATCAATTAGATCTCTTACATGATTAGCAAGACACATATCCTTTAAAGATATAGGGTACGAATTATTGTACGGCAATCTGCACGGTTGAGCACACTCGCCTCTGTTTCCGCTTCTGTTTCCGATAAAACTACTCATAAGACATTGGCCTGACTGGCTGACACACATAGCCCCGTGAACAAACATCTCGATCTCAATGGGCGAATTTTTTACAAGAAAATCAATATTCTCCCTTGACATTTCTCTTGCGCACACCATACGGCTAAATCCCATATTCTTAAAAAACTCTGCGCTGTACGTGTTATGTCCCGACATCTGTGTACTTGCATGAAGCTCAAAATCGGGCAAATATTCGTGTAATATTTTTGAAAAACCGACGTCTGCCGTTATTAAAGCATCAACACCCGACAGATATAATTTTTCTGCAAACTTTAATGCGTCAGTCAAAGCTCTGTCATAGATCAGAGTATTAAGGGTAACATAAAGCTTAACGCCGTTTTTATGACAAAGAGATACAGCGTTTTTTATACTTTCATCATCAAAGTTCTTTGCATTCATTCTTGCATTAAAGAGCTTACCGCCGAGATATACGGCATCAGCCCCACCCATTATAGCCGCGTCAAGCGTTTCCGGCGAGCCTACAGGGGCTAAAAGTTCGGGTAACTTTTTCACTGTATCACTTCCTTTTTTACATAAATCTATACTGATTACAACTTAATTATTGTATTATTCTCAATAGCTTCCTGGGCTAAACAAGCGGCTTTAAAAGCGCTGAAAACGCTATCTATCGTGGGATTTCCTTCAGTGTTATTTTCGATCATATCTATAAGAGTACATATCTGTCCGTACATATCTTTATAACAAGAATCGTTGTTTATAATTCTGTATTCGCCTTTTTCACCGTCATACAGAGTTATAAGATCTCCCTCTTCTCTGTCGTTGGAACGCATTTCTTTCAAAACCAAAGATATTCTGCCCTTTGTACCGATAAATTCCTTCATATTCTGAGACTCAATGTTCTTGTTCCAGCCTGCCTCATAATACCCCTTGCATCCGTTCTCCATTTTAAAAGTCATAATAGTGTAATCATAGTTGGGGGAATTCTCATCTATCTTTGTTCCTATTCCGGATACCTCGCATATTTTAGATCCTGTAAACCACTGCATAACGTCGATATAGTGAACTCCGCAATCAAGAACCGGAGAACAATCTTTAAGCAGGTTTGAAAAACGGTTGCTCTCAAGCACGTGGTGATTTTGCACCATTCTTACCATTTTAAGCTCGCCTATAAGCCCACTCTTTATCATCTCGCCTATCTTAATATAAGACTTATTATGGCGGAGTATATGTGCTACAAGCACCTTTATATCGTTACTTTTAACTATTCTTACAAACTCTTCCCCGTCAGAAAGATTAGACGCTATAGGTTTTTCGCACAAAACGTGCTTACCGTAACGTGCACAATCTTTAAGTATACTTAAATGGGTAGACGTATATGTAGCTATAATTACAATATCTACTCTATCGTCAGTTAAATATTTTCTGTAGTCCGTTCCATATTCAAAAGCGCCGTATTTTCTTGCGGCAAGCTTGGCATACTCTTCATTTTTATCAATTACGGATATTATCTGTATGTTATCTCGATAATAAATATTTTTTAGGTGTTGGCAGCCTATATGTCCGCAACCGATCACCATAATTCCGTATTTTTTCACTTAACTATATCTCCTTATAAATATCAATCATCTTGATTTATATATTAATCTTAATTATTCTAACATAATACATACTTTTTTTCAAGTAAGGTTTCGAATATTATTTTTCTATTTACAATAAATACCGTTTATGATAAAATAATTATAACAGCTTTTTATTCACATATTTTATGAGGTTTTTATGGAAAACTCTAAACTGAAAAATCCTAAATTTTTAAGCGCGTCAAGAACCATAGTAAAACATTTGTTGGTTATTATAGTTTACATTATAGTTAAATACGTTTTTTACTTATACACAAGAGATATGAAGCACACTAAAACCGACAGTCTCATCTGGGAGACGCTTATGTTTTTGTTCATTTATATGAACACTTCATACGCATTTAACGTCTACAACAGACGCGAATACATTATTTATACAAGCCGTGAGAAACATCCGCCTCTATATTTCGAATTACTTTCACGCGAATTTATATACGACTTTGTTTGTTTTATCATCACCGTATCTTTGGGCATTTTCAATATATATTACGTTTTAGCTATTCCCTTGGCAATAGCAACAAATGTATTTACATATCTTTCACCAAGAAAAAAATGGCTCAAAGGTAAAGGCGCTGCAAGCAAAGAATATACAAGCACCAGACTCGCCGGATATATTCTTTTTATTATTCTGGAAGGCTCGTTAATTTTTTTAATGTTATTCGGTCTGCTCTCTGTTGCATCGTTTTTCTTTGAATTCTTCGTCTTAATTATCCCTTATCTTAAATATCTGTACATTCTGATCGGATTGATCATCTTTTTCGCCTACTGCTCTTCGTTGAGTAAGCGTCACAAGTTTATCAGAAGGCTAAAGAAATTCGCAAAAAAACATAACGTTACTATTACGGATATGTATAAACCGTACTTATCAGTCTTTTATATGACGTCAGACCCTAATTTTGTAATAGAAACAAATGGCAAAAAATATGCTTGTAAACTTATTTCTTTTACAAACAAGATTTCTGCTGTCGTATTCAAAAACGACGGTTTCTTCTTCAGAACGTCGCTTAGAAATATTAAATACAGCATAACTCCGACAATAACAACGGAAAGGCGTTACGGTTTTGATTATGACGGCGGAAAAGTATTGATACTGACGTCTATTCCCCTTCGCGTCCTTGTAAACGAATACGGAAAATCAAAAGACGTTGATACCGGAGACTGCTGCGGAGAATATAAAATATTTTTCCCTGACGGCTTTTTCGGCGCAGTCGACAGAAATACTATCGATAGAAAAACTTATAACTAAAAAGAGTTGGTGCAATTTGACCACCAACTCTTTTTTATATTCAACAACAAAAACTGCCCGTAAGCTCTGTATAAACAGAACGTACGGACAGTTTGTTTTTCATGATAATACTAATTAGTCAAGAACCTTTTCAATTGTCTTGTTTGCAGCAGATCTGTATGCCGCATCTGTTACCTGCTGAATGTGGAGACCGACTTCCATCGGAACTTCAACGGGTGTATCGTTGATAATAGAATCAGAGAATGATGCAATTTCTCTTGTGTACATATTGCCGAATTCAACGTCAAGAGAGATAGGCTCAACATCATTTCTGTTCTGCTGTGCGTCATATCCCTTAGCGTCGGATACGTATACTTCTACGTTACCGCCGTCGATCTGACCGAGAGTCTTTTCTGCGATAACAGAACCGCGTGTACCGTAAATTTCAACACGGCATTTAGCTGCTTCATCGGGAACGTTGAAGTGTGAATCAACGTATGCAACAGCGCCGTTCTCGAGTTTGATAAGTACGTTTGCAGAGTCGTCAACGTTGTAGTTGAAAGATCTTGTATCAACAAACGCGCCAACTTCTTTTGCCTGTGAACCGATCATATATTCAAGAATATCGATACAATGTACAGCCATATCTACCAATGCGCCGCCGCCTGAAAGTTTCTTTTCCTGACGCCATGCACCCGGCATATCAGGATACCAACATGTGAACTGCGCTCTTGCTGATACAACGTCACCGATCTTTCCTTCAGCTATAAGCTTCTTGATAGCTGTGTGGTATGCACCAAATCTCATCATGAAACCTGTTGCATATTTAATTCCTGCTTCTTTACAAGCATTGATAACTGTCTTACACTCTTCAACACTGAGTGCTATGGGTTTTTCGCAAAGAAGATGCTTCTTTGCCTTTGCTACTGCCAATGCGGGTTCAAGATGTGCAAATACGGGAGATGCAATATAAATAGCCTCAACTTCAGGGTTGTCAATAAGATCCTGATAGTTGTCGTAAGCGTACTTACAATCATACTTAGATCTGATCTTTTCAGCAAGTTCCATATTGATTTCCATTACCGCAACAAGTTCTGCATTATCTGCAAGAATCAAACCGGGAATTGTACGGCGGTCAGCTATACCTGCTGCACCAATAACGCCCCATTTAATTTTTCTCATAGTGTGTTTCCTCCGAAAATTTATAATTCATATTTTTGTGAACACCATATATAATTACATTATACAGTATTTCCCGTTTTTTTACAAGTCTTTTTTTTATTTTATTCTACTATTTTTATTGTAAAAATATTGAACAGCGTATTGAATTATTTTCTCTTTTATGGTAAAATTACTTAATAAACAAAAATGCTCTGCAAAGAGGGTGAAAACAGATGAGATTACCAAACATAAAAAACAAGCGCGTATTACTTATTACGGCATCCGTGCTGCTCAGTTGTATTATAATCGTTTCGCTGTTTTTCATCATTCTAAATTTCAGATACCGTTCTATAGAAAAAAAGATAAACAGTCAATCTCCTGAAGTATCTGAAGATTATTATTTCAATCAACTTACATACAAAGAACAGCTTTTATATAAAAGTATAAGAGATGCTGCTAAAATCCGCTCTGAAAAAACGGATATTCTTCCCTACAAATTTTCCGAAAATGAGTTTATCCGCTCGGTAAAAGCAGTTAATTTTGATAATCCTCAATTTTTCTATCTTGATTTTAACTCAGTCGATCTGTACTGCGATAACTACAAAACCGTAGTTTATATGGATTATTTTACTTCGGAAGCCGAAACGTCGAAAATGAATATGGAAATGGAAGCCGTGTGTGCCGCTGCAGAAGCTGTTGCATCAAAATTCGAATCGGATTTTGAAAAAACAGTTGCCATCCACGATTTTTTGACAGCTTCTTGCACGTACATTAATCAAAACAGTAATGAAAATTATGAAAACCTACACACGTCTTACGGGGCATTGGTTGACAAAAAAGCTTCCTGCGACGGTTATTCATCTGCTTTTAAAATATTGCTTAACAGATGCGGTATCGAATGTATCATAGCCGAAGGAACTATTGACGGATTGCCTCATCTTTGGAATATCGTTAAACAAAACGGCAAATATTATCACATAGACTGCACATGGAACGATGCTGACGTTGACTCTTTGTCAAGCCTTTTATTCCACGGATTTTTCAACTTATCCGACCGAGCAGTTCTGCAGGACAGAAAACCCGACCAAACCTTCAAGATGCCCGTTTGCAACGACGAAACCAATTATTATACAACGATAAATGCAAGGGCTGAATCTCTTGAAAACCTTCAAGAAGTTGCATATAATCAACTTAAAAAAGCTGTAGAAAACAAGAACATATATTTTGAATTTCTACCTGACTTCACTTGCGATGAAGGCGATTTTAAAAAACATTTGTTAAGTGCGATCGATAAAATAAATTCAGAATATTCATCACCTATTTTATCTCGCTCATACCGTCTGTACGATACGTCAGTAGGCGGATATGCTTACACTGTACAGATTTATTATATAAACAATTAAATTATTTATAGAGGTGCATTATGATCAATATTGCGATTTTAGGTTTTGGTGTTGTCGGAAGCGGTGTTGCTGAAGTTATTACACAAAATCAGGAAACAATTAAAAAGAGGATAGGTGACAGTATTAACATTAAATATATACTTGACCTCAGAGAATTCCCCGACAGTCCTTTTGCGGATAAGATTGTACACGATTACAACGTTATCCTCAACGACGATGAAGTATCTATAGTTGCAGAAGCTATGGGCGGTCTCCACCCTGCATTTGACTTTTCCGAACAAGCTCTCAAAAAGGGTAAATCTGTCGTTACGTCAAATAAAGAAGTTGTTGCCGAAAAAGGCGACGAACTTTTAAAACTAGCTCAGGAAAACGGAGTTAGATACTTATTTGAAGCAAGTGTTGGCGGTGGTATTCCCGTACTCCGTCCTTTGCACACTTGTCTTGCAGCTAACAAAATCAACGAAATTAACGGTATTCTTAACGGAACTACCAACTATATTCTTACACAGATGATCGACTTCGGTAAAACCTTTGAAACAGCCCTTAAAGAAGCTCAGGAAAAAGGTTATGCTGAAGCTAATCCTACTGCTGACGTAGAAGGAATTGATGCTTGTAGAAAAATTTGTATTTTGGGCGCAATTGCTTTTGGAAAACTCATCAATCCTTCCGAAGTAAAAACAACCGGTATTTCTAAAATAAGACTTGAAGACGTAAAGAATGCATCTGACGCAGGATACGCAATAAAGCTGATCGGACAGGCTAAAGACGTTGACGGAAAAATGTCTATCTCCGTTGCTCCCCGTCTTGTTTCCTACGCCAACCTCTTATCCAAAGTTAATGACGTATTTAACGGAGTTCTCGTTAACGGAAACGCTGTTGATGACGTATTGTTTATAGGCAGAGGCGCAGGTAAAATGCCTACTGCAAGTGCTGTTTGCGCCGATATCGTTGATATTGCAGAAAGACCTGAACTCAAAAATCAAATTTGGGAAAAGGCTGCATCTTCTGATCTATCTCCCATTGAAGAAAAAATATCTTCATTCTATGTTTGCGTAAAATCAAGCGAAGAGGCTGTAAAAAATGTATTCGCTGAATATTCTGCGATTTCTTCAAGAGACGGTGAATTTGCTTTTATCACACCCGAAATGAAATATAGCAAATTTAACGAATTAGCTTCAAAACTTGATGTTATTTCATTCTTTGAAATTCTTTAACAGACATATTGATCTATAGAACTATAAAACTACCCGAAATGAGATTTTGTCTCACTCGGGTAGTTCTTATTTAAACACAATAGAAAGTTTATGGACGAATACCACTAACTCTCTTTTTTTCCTTTTTAAAATATCTGTCGGTCATCTTTTTTATTTCCTCTGCCGAAAACAAAATACAAAATGTATTTATAACTGTCATAAGAGAAATATTAAAATCTGTTATTTGCCAGATAAGTGCGCTGTTAC